>CAKTGW010000238.1 GCA_934561725.1 uncultured Oscillospiraceae bacterium | reverse complement strand
GCCATCGGCATCACCGGCCTGACCGTCACCAACGTGATGGGTTGCGGCGCTCAGCGCGGCGGCAACGGCTATTACCGCGGCGTTCCCGTAGAGATGAACCTGCTGCCCAAGGTACAGGTCAGCGTTGTGGTATCCAAGATTTCTCCCGCTACCGTGATCGATGTGGCCAAGAAGGCTCTCTACACCGGTCATATCGGTGATGGTAAGATCTTCGTCTCTAACATCGAAAATGTCGTCAAGATCCGTACCGGAGAAACCGGCTACGATGCTCTTCAGGACTGATCTCACAGCTCTATGCAAAAGCCTCCATTCTTCACACCTTGTGAGGAATGGAGGCTTTTTGGGTATACAGTCTTGTAAATTGCAAATTTGCAGCGTAAAATAAGATAAATTTGTTTTTTGAGGTGCTTCTATGAACAGACAGCTCCGCTGTGCCGCTATACATGATATTTCCTGCTTTGGCAAATGCTCCCTAACTGTTGCTCTGCCGGTTCTGTCCGCCGCCGGAATTGAATGCTGCTGCATTCCAACCGCTATCCTCTCCACACATACCGGCGGCTTCCGCGGCTACACCTATCGCGATTTGACCTATGACCTTCTTCCGGTGGCCCGCCACTGGTGCAGTGAGGGTATTGCTCTGGATGCTTTTTATACCGGATATCTAGGTTCCCCCGAGCAGGTGGACATAGTCCGCCGTATCCTGCGTATGCTGGATCCTGAGCACAAAGCGCTCCGGCTGATCGATCCTGTCATGGGTGATCATGGCCGGCTTTATAACGGCTTTGCACCGGATTTTCCCCTGCTTATGCGTGAGCTGATTGCTGAAGCCGATGTCATCTGTCCGAATCTGACAGAGGCTGCTCTGCTTACCGATCGAAAATATATGGAAGGTCCTCATGATCCTGCAGATATCAAAGGGCTTCTCGATGATCTGGAATCACGCTGTGCCGGGCGGATCGTACTCACCGGCGTTCAGTTGGATGCCGGCAGTATGGGGGCCGCTGTTCGGGAGCATGGCCAAACCTTTTTTGTCAGCGCCAAACGCATCAACGGTATTTACCACGGGACCGGTGATGTCTTCGCCTCTGTGCTCCTTTCCTGCCTGCTCAATGGCCGCAGTCTGAGGGAAGCGGCAGAATTTGCCTGCTCCTTCACCTCTGATTGTGTGCGCGTCACACAAGATACCATGCCGGAAGTCCATTACGGCGTGCGCTTTGAAGCGCTCCTGCCCAAGCTGATCCATACATTGGAATTGTAAATTTTTCCATTCAACTTTTCTCTACGCCAACACATACTGAGTATGAGGTGAGCAGAGTGGAAAAACGCAAGAGGCAGCTTCGGCGCAGCCAGATCCTGGATCTGAACATGCATCTGGATCCCGAGCAGCGTCTGTGTCCCAACTATGACAGTGTGAGCATCACGATGCAGACTGTCGCCGAGCCGGACACTATGGGCTTTCGTGTGTTGGATAACTGTGCAGAAGAACATGCCCAATAAGAAAAAATCACCCCATCCGTTTTTCGGATGGGGTGATCGTCTGTATTGCGCCTAAATTATACCATTTTCTCGCTCATTTTTTTACCGGCAAGAATATGGAAGTGCAGATGATGCACGGTCTGCCCGGCATCATCGCCGCAGTTGGAGATCACGCGGAAGCCGCCGGCCAGCTTCTCTGTGCGGGCAATTTCAGCAATTGCCTCAAAGCATCTGGCTACCGCCGCAGAATTCTCCCCGGTGATCTCACCGGCAGATGCTATGTGCTGCTTGGGGATCACCAGAATATGCGTAGGTGCCTGGGGCGCAATGTCCCGGAAGGCATAGACATCATCGTTTTCAAACACCTTGGCGGAGGGGATCTCTCCGGAAATAATCTTACAGAACAGGCAGTTTTCCATTTGTCTGACCGATCCTTTCAATGAACTTAAAGTCCCAGCTTTTCAGCTACAAAATCATCCACAGCCGCCATAGCGTCATCCAGCTTCAGCACCTCTGTGCCGCCGCCCATAGCGCTGTCCGGCTTACCGCCGCCGCGGCCGCCGCAGATCGGTACGATCGCCTTGATAATATCGCCGGCCTTCACGCCCTTGGCGATTGCTTCCTTGCCGCAGACCGCCAGCATGGAGATCTTGCCCTCGTTCACTGTAGCCAGGACGGCAACGATGGAATCATCACGGTCTCTGGCCAGATCACCCAGCTTGCGCAGATCGGCAACATCCATGCCGTTGCGGGTCACCGTAACAACATTGAGCGGTCCAATCTTCTTGGCTGCAAACAGGAAACGTTCAATGTCTCCGGAGAGCAGCTGATCCTTCAGCTTATCCATCTCTCGGCGCAGATTCTTCATCTCGCCCATGATGTGCTCTGCCCTTTCACGGAGCTCGCCGGGCTTTGCCTTGATGATCTGGGAAACCTCAAAGAGCATAGCCTGATTGCGGTTCATCACCTTCAAAGAGGCAAGACCGGTGGTCGCCTCGATCCGGCGTACACCGGAGGCCACGGAAAACTCGCTGGAGATATGGAACACGCCAACCTTGGCTGTGTTATCCAGATGTGTACCGCCGCAGAACTCCACGGAATAGCCGTTGCCCATGTCCACCACGCGCACCGTATCGCCGTATTTCTCACCGAACAGAGCAATCGCGCCGCGCTTTTTAGCCTCTTCAATGGGCAGGACATCCGTGTGGACATCGTATCCGGCCAGCACGGCCTCATTCACAATTGCATTGACCTGAGCCAGTTCTTCGGCTGTCAAGGCAGAGAAATGCGTAAAGTCAAAGCGGAGCCGATCCGGCTCGACCAGAGAGCCTGCCTGATGCACATGGTCGCCCAGCACTGTACGCAGAGCCTTGTCCAGCAAATGGGTCGCGC
>CAKTGW010000237.1 GCA_934561725.1 uncultured Oscillospiraceae bacterium | reverse complement strand
CTCTCTGATCCGTGAGATCTGCTCTGTCTCCGCAGCGACCTCCTCGGTCATTTTTTTCTTATCACTGCGGAGCTCCGCAGAATTGATACCCGCCGTTTCCACAACAGGCACTCCGGCGATCTTCGCCGCATCCGCCACACTGAGCGGCTCCACCTTTTCCGTAGGTGTGCTCTTTGCCTCAGTGGGCGCCTCAGCTGTACGCGCCGGGCGCTTGGCCTCATCCGGGCGTACCGGCACTGCCTCCCCGGCAGCTTCCTCTTCATCTGCCGGGATGTCAATCGCACTCAGCCGCTTACGGCGGCGCTGCGGAGCTTCCGGCTCCGCCGGTGCAGAGGGCTTTGCGCCTGTTATTGTACTCTTGGGGAAAATCGCCGGATCGATATTCTCGATCTCCGGTTCTGCCCGGCGGCCGGACGGCCTTGTCTTTTCAGGCTCAGGTTCCGGACTGCGGCGCGCCTGTATGCTGCGCACCAGCCGTCCCACCGTGGTATGATAGGCAACAGCCAGCAGCAGAAGCAGCAGGAACAGCAGGATAGGGATCGCCGCGAACGCGGAAACAGCTGATTTAAGTCCGATCCCCAGCAAACCGGCCGCTGCGCCGCCGGAGGTCAGCAGCTTGCCGCTGCTGTAGAGAGCCTGAAGATACTTCACTGTTCCCAGGCTCACATCCGGCTCCGTTTTACCCAGGATCAGCTGGAGCAGTGCGCCAAGGATCAGCGGCATAAGCATAACGGCCGTAATGCGCAGACGTACCGGCTTGCCGCGGTGAGAAAGCAGGATCACGCCGGATGCAGTCAGACTCAGCGGGAACATGTAAAAACCCCAGCCCAACAGCCCCTTGATCAGTCCGCATCCGGCTTTGATCAGCCAGCCATCCGTATTGAAGCAGCCGATCAGTGTAAGCAGCGCAAGCAGCAAACAGATCACACCGCCGATCTCCCGGGCATAAGAGCGCCGGACCGGCTGTGTACTCTCCGCCGTTTTGGTCTTGGCCTTACTGCCGGCAGCAGAGGCGTTTTTTTTCTTAGCACCTTGTGCCATTCGTATTCACTCCAAATCAGAAAATAAAGGACAGAATGATCGTGGCCAGACCGATCGTCCAGCAATAATAGGCAAAGTTTCCAAACTTTCCCTTATTGCTGAGATACTTGACCAGACCGATCGCAAGAATGCCCGATACGGCTGCCGTAGCCATTCCCACCAGATATACAGGCAGCAGGCTCCAGTCTGTTCCGCCGCTTGCCAGGCTTTTGATCAATGTGATCAGATTCGCTCCCACGATAGCCGGAATGGACATAAGGAATGCAAATTTGACCGCAAAGCCGCGCTCCAGGCCCACAGCCACGCCTGCCGTGATCGTGGTGCCCGAGCGGGACAGTCCCGGGATAACGGCAATACACTGGCACAGGCCAATAATCAGCGCATCCCGTATACGCATGTTTTTCGCGCTTTTTGTCCCGGACTGAAGCTTATCGCTGACATACAGCATGCAGCCGGTCAGAATAAAAATCACACCGATAAACGTGGTGTTGTAATAAAGCTTTTCCACCAGATCGTTGATCGGCAGTACGATTGCCAGCGGCAGAGTAGCCACGATAATCAGCAGGATCAGCCGGCGCGCGGGGATATTAGCCTTTCCCCTGTTTGCTTCCGGACGGCGTGCTTCACCGATCATGGCAAAAAACTCCCGGAACATCAGGGCAATATCTCCCCAATAGACAACGCAGACCGATACCAGCGTACCCAGATGCAGAAGCACATCAAAAAACATATGCCCCTCTTCCGCCGTATTCAGTCCGAAAAGATTTTGAAAAATAGACAAATGCCCTGAACTTGATATGGGCAAAAACTCTGCAATTCCCTGAACAAGCCCAAGGAACACCGCTGCGGCATAGCTCATAACCTGCGCCTCCATATATAAATAAATTGACCTCTGTATTTTTTTGTCGGGACACTGCCGCACACAGTCACCCTAAAATAGCATATTACCATATTTTCTCTTAAAGCACAACCGCATCGCAAAAAAAGTCCGGCCGCATCATCTGATACGGCCGGAGCCTGTGCAGAATATCTCTGATTTTTTCACTCCTGCATCTGTGCCTCTGCACGTCTGCGGGCGATCTCTCCATGAAGATACCCCAACGCATCCGAGAGTCCGCCCAGAGTGTCGATCAATCCACAGCGCACCGCTTCATCTCCATAAATAACACTGCCTACATCATTGGCCAGTTCCTCTGTACGCATCATATATTCCGTAAATTTTTCTCTGGAGATCCCGGAATTCTGAGTAACAAACTGTATGATTCGCTCATGGATCTTGGCAAAATAATTAAAGGTCTGGGGCACACCGATGACCACGCCGGTAATACGCACCGGATGAATGGTCATTGCCGCCGAGGGTACAATAAAGCTGCGGTGGGCTGCTACTGCCAGCGGTACGCCGATGGAATGTCCTCCCCCCAGGACGACCGATGCCGTGGGCTTGGTCATCCCGGAGATCAGCTCGGCAATAGCCAGTCCCGCCTCTATATCTCCGCCCACTGTATTCAAAAGGACCAGAAGCCCTTCGATCTCATCCGACTCCTCTACTGCCGCAAGTACAGGCAGTACATGCTCGTACTTTGTCGTCTTGATGTTTTCGCCAAGGATCTGATGCCCCTCAACCTGTCCAACGATGGTCAGGCAATGGATCGTGCCCTTTGCAGAGCGGGTCGTGGATGAGCCCATATCCATGATCTGTTCCTTTTGTGTCATCTGCTCCTGTTCTTCGATGTTAGCCTCCTGTTTACAGGCGCAAAAACGCCCTGTTTACACATATTCTGTGCAAACAGGGCGTTTTTTATTTAATCATGCGCTGTATACTGCCTTAAAT
>CAKTGW010000236.1 GCA_934561725.1 uncultured Oscillospiraceae bacterium | reverse complement strand
CGCTTCAGACAGCGGATATCGGCTATGTACTGGAAACCGGACGCATTACCATGTCCGGCAGCGGCAAGGCGCTGTTGGCGGACGAAAAGGTAAAGGCTGCCTATCTGGGAACCTGATATTGAAGATGCCCGGAAAAATCAGAATTCTGATTTTTCCGGGCTCTGTTTTTTGAAAAAACAGGAACTTTTTGTCCCCCAAAACGTCTATAAAAGGGACAGGAGGTTTTTGATATGAGCAAGACAAATTTTATCGTCTCTCTTGGGATGTTGCTGACGATTGCGGCTATTATTACGTTCTCTTGTATACACCTGGCCGTATAGTGGATCCGTACATAAGAGAGGCATAGAGTACGCCTTTAATTGCGGCTTATTTTCATGATCTTAAAACAAAATATAAAAGCACGGCTTCTGCCGTGCTTTTTTTACTTGACAAAACCATGCATACTGTATATAGTGCATATATACAGTATGCCGAACGGAGGATTTATGGATATCATCATCAGTAATTCAAACGGTATCCCGATTTATGACCAGATCGCTTCGCAGATCAAAGCACAGATCATAGCCGGGCGCCTAAGCCAGGGAGAGGCGCTGCCCTCTATCCGGCTGTTGGCCAGAGAGCTGCGCATCAGTGTGATCACAACAAAACGGGCCTATGAGGAGTTGGAGCGGGAAGGATACATTTATACGGTACCGGGAAAGGGAAGCTTTGTTTCCGGAGTGGATGCAGAGCTGCTCAGGGAGGAAAATCTTAAAAAGATCGAAGCCCTTTTGCTTGAGGCGCTGGAGCTTGCAGAGAGCTGCGGCATCGGCACAGATGAGCTGTGCGAAATGGTCAGATTGATGGAGGAGAACAGACGATGAATGCACTGCATATTTGCGGACTGAGTAAAAAATACCCGCAGTTCAGTCTGGAAAATTTTGATTTGGAACTGCCGGCGGGCTGCATTATGGGACTTGTCGGTGAAAATGGCGCGGGAAAAAGTACGGTCATCAAATCGGTCGTGGGCTTGATCCATCCGGACAGCGGCGAGATCCGCGTATTTGACCGGCAGGTGTGTCCGGAGAGCATGGAGGATATCGGAGTCGTGCTGGATGGAGGCTGTATGCCGGAAAAAATCAGCGGCAATGAGCTGGGACGGCTGCTGAAAAAATGCTACCATTCCTGGGACAGTCAGCGCTATGCCGCACTGCTGCACCAACTGGACGTCGATGCGGATAAGCGCTTCTGTGAGTTGTCCCGGGGAATGAAGATGAAAATTTCTCTGGCTGCCGCAATGAGTCATCATGCCCGGCTGCTGATCCTGGATGAGGCGACCAGCGGCCTGGATGTGATCGCACGGGATATAGTTCTGGATCTGCTTCTGGACTATATTTCTGACGGGGAATGCAGCGTGCTGCTCTCCTCGCATATTGTGTCGGATCTGGAGAAGGTCTGTGATTACGTTTGTTTTATCCATGGAGGCCGGCGGCTGCTCCTGGAGGAAAAGGATGAGCTTCTGGAAAAGTATTGCATGCTGCACTGTACGCGGAGTGAGCTTGAAAAGCTCCCGGTGGAACATGTAATCGGCCGCAGAGTCAATAATTTTGGCGCCGAGGTGCTTGTGGAGCGCAGGAATGTGCCGGCGGGAATGACTGCGGAGCGAGCCGGACTTGAGGATATCATGCTGTTTTTTGTGAAGGGAGAAAGACAATGAAAAGCGTATTTGCGGCAGATGCCGCGGTGCTCCGGTCAGAAAGCAAGCTCTCGCTGCTTCTGCCTCTGGCCTACATGTGTATAGGTGTATACAGCACTTTCTTTCGGGTGTTCAGCGTTATTCTGATCGTCGGTCAGGTCATCAGTATTATGACCTACAATGAGCGCAGCGGCTTTGACCGGGAGCTGCTTCTGCTGCCTATGGGACGCCGGAAGGTGGTGCTGGCCCGCTATGTCGAGGCGATCATGCTGCCTGTGGCTATGCTGCTGATGCAGATGCTGCTGAGCCGGGTGGTGCACCTGCAGGCTTGTCCGCCGATGACCGGAACGGAGTTTTTACTTATGTTGGGCGTCATTTTCCTGTATGTGGGGATTTTGTTTCCCTTTATCTTCAAGCTGTCTGTGGAAAAAGGGCGGACGGCCTATCTGCTTCTGATGATGGCTGCGATGGGACTTTCGATGATCGCAGTAAGCGAGAACGCCCTGCCGGCGGCGGGAGCCGGAGTACAAGAGCTGTCCGGACTGATCCTGCTGGCGGCGGGCGCCGTGAGTCTGCCGATATCCTGCAAGCTGGGCATACGTTTTTACGAACAGAGAGAGTTCTGAATGGTATAATTCTGCCGTGCCGGACGTATGATACTTTTTGTAGGTCAGATGTTTGGGAGGTATGGCAGTGAGAGTTGCAATAAACGGGTTCGGACGTATCGGTCGGTTGGTGCTCCGGGCAGGGATGGAGCGCGGTAATATTGAATTTGTTGGCATCAACGACCTGCTGGATGCTGAATATATGGCGTATATGCTCAAATATGACTCTGTGCACGGACAATTCAACGGACAGGTAGCGTGTACAGAGGATGCGCTGCTCGTCAATGGGCATAAGATCCACATTTTTCATGAGCAAGATCCGGCTGGATTGCCATGGGGCGCTCTGGGTACAGAGCTGGTCGTGGAATCTACCGGGGCGTTTACCACCATGGAAAAAGCACAGGCTCATCTGACGGCGGGGGCGGAGCGGGTGCTGATTTCGGCTCCAAGCAAAGATGCACCCATGTTTGTGATGGGTGTCAATCACCGGCAATATGACCCGGCCATGCGGATCGTATCCAATGCCAGCTGTACAACAAACTGCCTGGCGCCTTTGGCCAAGGTGATCAACGATAATTTCGGGATCATGTCCGGGC
>CAKTGW010000235.1 GCA_934561725.1 uncultured Oscillospiraceae bacterium | reverse complement strand
GCGCAGACATCGCTCCGCCGCACCCCAAGGCCTCACCTATATCCGCACACAGCGTCCGGACATAGGTCCCCTTGGAGCAGCAAACCTCCAGACTGGTCTCGTTGTTTTCCAGCGGAGCCACGCGCTTCAGGCTGTGTATGGTGATCCGCCGCGCCGGGCGCTCCACAGTCTGCCCCTTTCGGGCGATCTTGTACAGTCTCTGTCCGCCGATCTTAATTGCGGAGTACATGGGCGGGATCTGCTCGATCTCTCCGACGAAACCGGAGAGGACACGATCCAGCTGTCCGGCATCAAACGGAACCGCCGCCTCGGACAGTACATTGCCCGTTGTATCCTGGGTATCTGTTGTCAGCCCCAGCCTCAGTCCGGCTCTATAGCGTTTGCTGTCCGCTTCTGCAAATTCCACTGCCTTGGTGGCTTTACCTACAAATACCACCAGAAGTCCCGTCGCCATAGGATCCAGCGTTCCCGCATGGCCGATGCGCCGCTCATGCAGCGCGCCGCGCAGCTTGGCCACAACATCGTGGCTCGTCCAGCCCTGGGGCTTGTCCATCAGGAGGATGCCGTTCATTTTTTCCAATCCTCCAGGATCGCAGCCACCAGCTTTTCCCTTGCCTCTTCCGGGGAGCAGTTCATAGCGCAGCCTGCCGCCATAGGATGCCCGCCGCCGCCGAAGCGTGCACAGACATCGCTGGCATTGACCTCCTCATTGCTGCGCAGAGACACCTTGCTTCTGCCGGGAGCGACTTCACGGATGGTCACACTGCAGCGGCTGCCCTCGGCACGGCCGGCCAGAGAGGCCAGATCATCGCAGTCATTTTCTGTGGCGCCGGCCTGCTGCATCATATCCAGAGTAATGACCGCCACATTGACCTGACCGTTTTTATACCGGCGCATACCGGCATAGATCATTCCCTCCAGCTTCATCCGTGCCTCGGACATTGTGCGGAACAGCAGCTTATTCAGATTGCCGTAATCCGCACCGGCATCGATCACCGCAGCTGCCGCACGGTGGGTATCCGCAGTGGTATTTCGGTACAGAAAGCATCCGGTATCTGTGGAAATGGCAATATACAGCAGATTTGCGATCCGCTTATCCATGCCGCAGCCCAGTTTCTCTGCCAGTTCCACAAGGATCTCTCCGCAGGCAGCCTTCTCCGGCTTGACCAGAGTCCGCTCTGCGTAAAAGCTGTTGGAACCGTGGTGATCAATGCACAGAGCGATATTGCCTCCCGTAAACCCGCGGGGAAACATAGTCTCCGCAGCCAGATCCACAGCCAGCAGCGTATCCGCGGTGTAGTCCGCCGGAGCGATCAGATCGCCCACAAAGGCCGTGTACTTGGGGGTGATATCCGGATTTTCCATCAGCCAAGCGGTTTTGCCCATGCGCCGCAGCAGCAGGCACAGAGCCGCCGCGCTGCCCAGTGTATCCCCATCCGGACGAAGATGGGTCATGATCAGATATCCGTCATGCTGACGGAGGAAAAGGGCGCATTCCTGAACGCCGATCCTGTTTTTACTCATTGTCATTATGTTCACCTGCGCTGATCTTGCTGATAATATCGTTGATATGGCTGCCGTATTCGATGGAATGGTCCATTTCGAAAATCAGCTCCGGCGTATAACGCAGAGAAAGGCTGCTTCCCAGCTCCCGGCGGATATAGCCTGCTGCGGACTTCAGTCCCTTCAGCATATTCTTTTCATTGCATTCGCCCAGCACGCTCACATAGACCTTGCAGTAGCGCAGGTCACCGGTGGTATCCACACGCGTGATGCTCAGCAGTCCCTGATTTACACGGGGATCCTTGATTGAACGCAGTATTTTGCTCAGCGCAAACTGAATATCGTCATTGATGCGCTGAAGCTTGTTGGATGCCATATTCTATCATCCTTTCTATAATCTGAAACGGGCGCTGGTCAGCGCCCGTTTGGTCTTTAAAGGCAATTACTGCTTGATCTCTTCCATAACAAAGCACTCGATGATATCGCCTTCTTTGATATCATTGAACTTGTCGACCTGCATGCCGCACTCATAGCCCTGGGCAACTTCCTTGACGTCGTCCTTGAAGCGGCGCAGCGAGGCCAGATCACCCTCGTGGATAACAATATTGTCCCGGTTCACGCGGACCTTGCAGTTGCGCACGATTTTGCCGTCTACAACATAGCAGCCACAGACCGTGCCGACTTTGGAGACCTTGTAGACCTGACGTACCTCGGCATGGCCGACGATCACTTCCTTGAACTGCGGCGCCAGCATTCCCTTCATGGCCGCCTCGATCTCGTTGATGCAATCGTAGATCACGCGGTACATACGGATATCCACGTTGTTGCGTGCGGCATTTTCCCGTGCGGCGTTATCCGGACGGACATTGAAGCCCACGATAATGGCGCCGCTCGTGGCAGCCAGCATAACATCGGACTCATTGATTGCACCGACGCCGGAGTGGATCACACGCACGCGCACCTCGTCATTGGAGAGCTTTTCCAGACTGGTCTTGACAGCCTCTGCACTGCCGTGCACGTCCGCCTTGACGATGATGTTGAGATCCTTGATCTCACCTGCGTCGATCTGGGCAAACAGATCCTCCAGAGAGACCTTCTTGGCCACGCCCAGCGTTTCGTTTTTCTTATTCTGCTTGCGCTCCTCAACCAGCTCGCGTGCCATACGCTCATCGGCAACGGCGTTGAATACATCGCCGGCGCAGGGAACCTCGGACATACCGGCAATCTCCACAGGGATAGAGGGGCCGGCCTCTGTGACGCGCTCGCCCTTGTCATTGGTCATCACGCGCACACGGCCCACGGCTGTGCCGGCAATAATGATGTCGCCCTGACGCAGCGTGCCGTTCTGAACCAGGACTGTCATGATGGGGCCGCGGCCGCGGTCCAGCCG
>CAKTGW010000234.1 GCA_934561725.1 uncultured Oscillospiraceae bacterium | reverse complement strand
ATGTTGCCGCCGGAGAGAACGGATACAACATTTTTTCCGGCGCAGTCGATATGGCTGAGGGCCGCCACAGACAGCAGACCCGCGTTCTCCACGATCATCTTGTGCTTTTCCATCATATCCAGGAACACATCGACCAGCTCTTCATCATCAATGGTGACGATCTCATCCACATTTTCCATAATATAAGGCAGGACCTTATCACCTACCGTGCGCACTGCAACGCCTTCGGCAATAGTATCCGCACTGGGCAGCGTGACCACATGCCCCGCCTCAACCGCCGCCTTCATGCTGGCAGCGGCGGTCGGCTCCACGCCGATCACCTTCACGCCGGGATTCAGCAGCTTAGTCAGCGTAGCAACGCCGGAGGCCAGTCCGCCGCCGCCGATAGGAACCAGGATAATATCCACATCCGGCAGATCCTTAAAGATCTCATAGGCGATTGTTCCCTGTCCTGTGGCAACAGTCAGATCATTGAAGGGATGAATATAGGTCAGCCCTTCTGTCTCGGCCAGTTCCGCCGCCAGAGCCGCGCAGTCGTCAAAGCAGTTGCCCTGGAGCAGCACATTGGCCCCATAGCTCTTTGTATTATTCACCTTCACCAGCGGCGTCATTTCCGGCATAACGATAGTCGCCTTCAGGCCAAAGGTCTTTGCCGCAAAGGCCACGCCCTGGGCATGGTTGCCCGCCGAGGCCGTTACCAGTCCACGGGCCTTCTGCTCCTCCGTGAGCGTGCTTACAGTAAAGCAGGCGCCGCGCACCTTATATGCGCCGGTGATCTGCATATTCTCCGGCTTCAGATAGACATTCGCACCGGTCTTTTCAGAAAAGTACGGACTTGCCACCAGATTGGTAGGCAGAAGAATGGGCTTTAAAAATTCACGTGCCGCTTTAAAATCACTGAGAGTCATCATGATTATTTCCCCCTTTTCAGTCGCGCATACGCACGGAGATCTCGCCGGTATTGAGCCGCTGTTCACTGCCGTCCTCCAAGCGCACGATCAGTGCGCCGCAGTCGTCAATGGCCAGCGCCGTTGCCGGTGTGGCTACTCCGTTTCTGATACAGTTGATTTTTTTACCCAAAACGCAGCTGTGGCTGCGGTAATAATCCATAAAGTCGGCGCCCTCGATGCAGACGATCAACTCCGCGGCAATGGCCGCCACAAAGCGGCTGCGGCTCACGCCGCCGCGGTCAATACTGGCCGCCACGTCCCGCAGTTCAGGGGGAAAGGGCTCTGTGCCGCAGTTCAGCCCGATTCCGATAACGATGTGCCGCACACGCCCGGACTCTATATCCGTAACGCCCTCCGTAAGAATACCGCAGATCTTTTTACCGTCCAGATACACATCATTGACCCACTTGATCTGAGGACGGCTGGGCGTCAGTGCTTCCACGGCCTTCACTACGGCCACGGATGCCGCTGTGGTCAGCTTGACCGCATCTGCGATCTCCGCATCGGTACGAAAGGCCAGGCTCATATAGATACTCCCCTCCGGAGAGAAAAAGCTCCGCCCCAGCCGGCCCTTTCCGGCCGTCTGCCGGTCAGCCACCACCAGCGTATAGCCGGAAATACCTCCCGCGATCAGGCGCTTGCACTCGTTATTCGTGGAGCCTGTTTCTTCCAGCACATGGATATCCATATCCTGCAGCCGTTCCGGAAGCGCGGTACGGATCCCCTCCGGCGAGAGTACATCGCTTTCCTGCTCCAGAACATAGCCCCGTCTGGTAGAAGAGGCAATACTGTGTCCTTCCTTTTTCAGGGCATTGATGGCCTTCCAGACTGCATTGCGGGAAACCCCGTATTTTTCAGAAAGCTCCTGACCGGAAACCGCCGTTCCGCGGCGCACCTCCAGCTCAGAGAGAATATCATTCTTTAAAGACACCGATCTTTTTCCTCCTCACAGTACAACGATGGTGATCCCATTATTACAGCGCTCCAGGTCACTGTCCTGCCGCAGCTCAGGACACCGTTGAAACGCCTGCCGGGTCTCCTCGTCAAAAATGGAAAAGCGCTCCCCGGGGATCATCGCCCGGATACGCCCCTGACGCAGCTCTTCCTCCAGAGCACGACGCGTCTCGCTGCGGATACGCCCGCCCCGGCCGGTAGAGCCATAGCCATGGATCAGCTTCAGCGCAGTGCACCCCATTGCCGGACTCTGCTGCAAAACACGGTTCAGACGAATCCGCGCCTCGCGTACACACGGCATATCAAATTTCAGATTTATTTCCCTGACAGCAGTCACCGGGTATGCACTCCGTTCTCCTGATATAGGAGTATGGTACTACAGCAACTTGGATTTTTCAAGGTTTTTTCTGTCAAGATCAAAAAAAGCGGCAGAAGAATCTGCCGCTTTTTTATTCAGCGCAAGCCCGGCACGAATTTGTCCGCACACAGCGGACATTTTGCCCGGATTCAAAGATTTTCCAGTTGGCTCAGCCACAGCGCCGAGACCGCATCCGACGGCATACGCCAGTCTCCTCGCGGTGACAGGGTCAGGCTGCCCACCTTGGGGCCGTCCGGCAGGCAGGAGCGCTTGAACTGCTGGTTGAAAAACCGCCGGAAAAAGGTTTTCAGCCAGTGTACAATGACCTCGTCAGTATACACGTCCGCAAAGACATATCTGGCCATACGCAGGACCTTCTCCGGAGCAAAGCCCCAGCGTACCGCGTAATACAGGAAGAAATCGTGGAGCTCATACGGCCCTACCAGATCCTCTGTTTTCTGGCTGATCTCTCCATCCTTGGCAGGCAGCAGTTCTGGCGACACCGGCGTATCCAGCACGTCCCGGAGTACCGCTGAGAGGGCCGCATCATCACAGGTGTCTGCATAATAGCCCACCAGATAGTGCACCAGCGTTTTGGGTACACCTGCATTGACGCCATACATACTCATATGGTCGCCATTATAGGT
>CAKTGW010000233.1 GCA_934561725.1 uncultured Oscillospiraceae bacterium | reverse complement strand
TCTGATTATCCGGATTCTGGAACACCAGTCCCACTGTGCGGCGGATCTCCATCATTTTCTCTTCGTCCAGCGTATCCATTCCCCGGACATAGACATGGCCGCCGGCCGGCAGGGCGATCCCGTTAAAATGGCGCACCAGCGTGCTTTTTCCGCTGCCGTTCCGACCCAGTATGGCTACCAGCTCACTCTGATGGATCGTCAGGCTCACACCGTGGAGGATCTCAAGCTCTTCCTCTCCGCTGCAGTACCGGCTGACCAGCTGCCGGGTCTGAATCATTTCTGCCATGCTCTTCACCCGCAAATCCACCGGCAGGCCGCACCGCAGGGCAGTACCAGTCCGCTGTCCCGCACCGGCAGGCCCAACTCCTGCGCTTCACTGTGTCCGCCAAAACGCTTTGTAAAAATACTCTCACTCATGTATGTGAGCACTGAGGGAGACAGTCCCGTAGTGTAGGAGTTGATAATGATGAACAGGGGATCATCCGACAGCACCCCGCTGACCAGCTCCAGGAAGGGCCACAGATTTTCCTCCAGCTTCCAGATCTCGCCTGAAGGGCCGCGCCCATAGCTGGGCGGATCCATAATGATCGCATCATAGCGCCGTCCGCGGCGGATCTCACGCTCCACGAACTTGCCGCAGTCGTCCACGATCCAGCGGATGGGCTTATCTGCCGCTCCGGAGGACTGGGCATTTTCCCGCGCCCACTGCACCATTCCGCGGGCGGCATCCACATGGCAGACGCTGGCTCCCGCGGCGGCACAGGCCACGCTGGCCGCGCCGGTGTAGCCAAACAGGTTCAGCACACTGATCGGCCGGCCCGCATTGCGGATCTGCTCCATGGCAAAATCCCAGTTTACGCCCTGCTCCGGGAAAATTCCCGTGTGCTTGAAATTCATGGGCTTGATATTAAAGGTCAACTCTCCGTAGCGCACCTGCCACTGCTCCGGCAGGCTGCGTTTTTCCCAGGCGCCGCCGCCCCGGTCTGACCGGTGATAGCGTGCCGAAAAGTCCCGCCACAGGGGGTTCTTCCGCGGCGTATCCCAAATTGCCTGAGGATCCGGGCGCACAAGAATGTGCTTTCCCCAGCGTTCCAGCTTCTCTCCCCGGGAACAATCCAGAACCTCAAAATCCTTCCATTTATCTGTAATCCACATATATCGTCTGAGCCTCATTTAAAAATAATACTACTGCCTCTATGATAGCATTGTATTATACCACCAAAGCCCCGCCGGGTCAACATTTCTGCCCCGCTCAATTCGGGAAACAGCCCAAAAACCGGTTTACTTTTTCGTGAAAACATGATACCATCAGTAGGCAAGGGCAAACGGAAAGAATCACGCCGGATCCCTGCATATTTCCCATAAGGAGGCCAGCCATGAAGCACAGCTTTTTTGCTCTCATATCCCGGATGCGCTTTATCGCGCGCTGGGGACTGATGCGCAACAGCTCAAGCGAAAATATACAGGAGCACAGCCACATGGTCGCCTGCCTTGCCCATGCATTGGCCGTGATCCGCCGGGACGTATTCGGCAGAGACTGCAGCGCTGAGCTGTGTGCCGCCGTGGGTCTCTACCACGACGCCGCAGAGATCTTCACCGGCGATCTGCCAACCCCTATCAAATACCACGACGGCGCCATTCGGGACGCCTATAAGCGCGTGGAGAGCGCCGCCTGCGCACAGCTTATCGCCGCGCTCCCGCAGGAGCTCCGCCCGGCCTACGAGGGGCTTCTCTCCCCATCCGATCCCGATGTACGCGAGATCGTAAAAGCCGCAGACAAGCTTGCGGCCTACATCAAATGCGTTGAAGAGTGCGCCGCAGGCAACGGCGACTTCAAAACCGCCCTCATTCAGACCCGCACGGCACTTTTGAGCTATGGCCTGCCTGAGGTGGATTATTTTCTCGAACATTTCGGCAGTGCCTTTGGTCTGACGCTGGATGAGCTCACTGCCGCTGAAAAAGAAAGGAACTGACAGCATATGAAAGCTATTGTCACCGTTATCGGCAAGGATACCGTCGGCATTATTGCCGATGTCTGCTCCCTGCTGGCCGCACAGGGCGTAAATGTTCTGGACATCAGCCAGACCGTTATGCAGGAATACTTCACCATGATCATGCTGGTGGACGCCTCCAAATGCGCCACATCCTTCGTGGAGCTGAGCGAAAAGCTCAAGGCACATGGTACTGAGCGCGGACTGGTCATCCGTATCCAGCGTGAGGATATTTTCAACGCCATGCACCGAATCTGATGGCATCCGGCAGCGCGCCATGCGCAGCCGGAGACTTTGTATTAAAACTTCTTAGGAGAACAGAGCAATGATAAATCAGGGTGAGATCCTTCAGACTATTGAAATGATCGACCAGCAGCATCTGGACGTGCGCACCATCACTATGGGCATCTCTCTGCGTGACTGCGCAGATGAGGACATCAGCAAAAGCTGCCGGAAGGTCTATGACAAGATCTGCCGCCATGCCGGAAATCTGGTAAAAACCGGAGAAAATATTGAGGCTGAGTTCGGCATTCCCATTGTAAACAAGCGTATCTCTGTAACACCGATCGCCATTGTGGCCGAAAGCTGCAAATCCGCTGATTTTGCGCCCTTTGCCGTTGCATTGGATAAGGCAGCCAAGGAGGTCGGCGTGAACTTTCTGGGCGGTTTTTCCGCTCTGGTACACAAGGGCTGCACCACCGGCGATGAGCGCCTGATCGAGTCGATTCCCGAAGCGCTGGCCACAACGGACTTTGTCTGCTCCAGCGTAAACGTGGGTACTACCCGCGCCGGGATCAACATGGACGCTGTGCGCAAAATGGGCCAGATCATCAAGGCCACGGCCGACCGCACAGCCGACCGCGCCGGTTTTGGCTGCGCCAAGCTGGTGGTGTTCTGCAATGCCGTGGAGGACAACCCC
>CAKTGW010000232.1 GCA_934561725.1 uncultured Oscillospiraceae bacterium | reverse complement strand
ACCAATAAAGTGGCCGTTTCCGGTACCGAGAACGGCACTGTGTCCGTCAGCCCGGCCAACGCCTCCAGCGGCCAGACTGTTACCGTCACCGTAAAGGCGGATAAGGGCTATGAGCTGAGCGACATTACCGTGAAGGACGCCAGCGGCAAGAGCCTGAAGCTCACGGACAAGGGCAACGGCAAGTATACCTTTACCATGCCGGCTTCCAAGGTCAGCATTTCCGCTGAGTTTGCAAAGAGCGCATCTGCGTTCGTTGATGTTTCCGAGAAAGCTTATTACGCCGAGACTGTGGATTGGGCTGTGGAAAACGGCATCACAAATGGAACCACGTCCACGACCTTCAGCCCCAACGAGGCCTGCACCCGCGGCCAGATCGTCACCTTCCTGTGGCGTGCGGCCGGCTCTCCCGAGCCCAAGAGCGTGAGCAGCTTCAGCGATGTTTCTGCTGACGCCTACTATGCCAAGGCAGTGGCCTGGGCGGTCGAGCAGGGAATCACCAACGGTACAGGTGAGGGCAAGTTCAGCCCCAACGAGGCCTGCACCCGCGGTCAGATCGTCACCTTCCTGTGGCGTGCGGCCGGCTCTCCCGAGTCCAAGAGCATGAGCAGCTTCAGCGATGTTTCTGCTGATGTCTACTATGCCAAGGCAGTGGCCTGGGCTGTTGAGAAGGAGATCACCGAAGGCACAGGCAACGGCATGTTCAGTCCCAATGCCGTCTGCACCCGCGGCCAGATCGTTACCTTCCTGTACAGAGCAGACCAGAGCAAGTAAATAAAACGGCAAATCCCCGGCAGGAGATGACGCCCACGCATAA
This sequence comes from uncultured Oscillospiraceae bacterium, assembly GCA_934561725.1. GTDB lineage: Bacteria > Bacillota > Clostridia > Oscillospirales > Oscillospiraceae > Heteroscillospira. The sequence goes on along the minus strand of CAKTGW010000232.1, from coordinate 2,105 downwards.
GAACAACATCAAGACCGTTCAAGCTGCATTAAGAAGCCCTGATATCAGCCCGGCGGCCATAAAACAGTATGATCAATAATGGTGAACGGCGTGACTTCGGTCACGCCGTTTCATCTTTCATCAGCTCATCCAGCGGGATGAAGCCCAATCTATCGTTCTTGATGTGGATGCGCTGCTCTGCTTCCCGCTGGTTTTGTCCGTTGCGTCCACATAGACGGCAGACACCAGATCGGAAAAAATGCTGCTTCGGCCTGTGCGGGTCTTGCGGTGCCGCTGACTGTGGACCGGCTGAACTTTCTCAAGTACAGCTTCTTCTGATTGGTTTTCCACATGGGTTCCAAACTCTCCATGTACATGGGAAAGATACGCTTCACCACATCAGTGGCCGCCGAGGCAACCGCCCATTGTGGGGCTGTCTGTGTCAGCAGGTTGTCGCCGCTACGAAGTGCACGGGGATAGCCATAAGGGACCCCATATAATCGCATAATTTTGTTAGGAGTGAAGACGTAAGAAAGTGAGCGCAGTCTTTACCGCAAAGTGAAAACTGAGATGAACGAACTTTGGGATGACGATGGCTCAAGGAGTGCTGCCCTTTGCTCGGAACTGAGTGACGCAAAACAGCTTGGACATTCAGATGCCCGGGCTGTTCACTCCACTCGCTTTGTCGAGATGCCCTAATAACCCAGTGCGAGGGAACTCTTGCAAAGTGCAAAAAACTTTGATTTTGTTAAATTTTTATGTTTATTAATTGACAAAGTCAACCGCCGGTTTAGGATCCTTGGTATTAGACCTGCATTTTACTTTTACATTTTAGCAATAAAAATGCGTCCCTGTCCTACACAATCTGGAGACAGAGACGCGGAGCTTACTTTTTCTGCAATTAATAACGGATCCGCAGGAGAGGGTCCACCAGCTTCAGGACCCGCTGAAGCTCCTGCTTGGCGTGCGCATCCAGTACGGGCCAGTTGGCCGGGCGGCAGATGGGATTGATATCCAGCCCCCGTTGGGTGAGGATATATTTGTAGCAGCCGACTCCATAGGTCCCACCGTAGATGAACGCGGGCAGGCACTGGGCATGGACAGCCATGGCTTCATCGATCCTACCCTGTTCCAACAGCTCCCAGACCGCCACGGCCAGGTCTGCGAACTGTGCAGGCGGCATGGTACCGCAAGCGCCGCGGGTATACTCACTGATCAGATTCCGTGCGCCGTTTCCGGCCATTACACCCTTCAGACGGCAATCCGGCGTATTCTTCATGTATTCGCTCAGTTCCAGGATCAGATACTGGGAACGCGCCGTTTCTTCTTTGATATAGCAGATGTTCTCCATGGTATTGACCAGGTCCAGCATATACTGCACTGTCATGGGCGTGCCCAGAGGCGGGAACAGATTCTGAATGAAGATCGGTATATGCACTGCCTCGTTGATCTGGCGGTAATAATCCCGCAGTTCCGTCATGCTGACCTTCACGATGTGAGGCGGTGCCGCAATGACAGCATCAGCGCCATTGCTTTCCGCATGTCTTGCCAGATCAACAGCCTCGGCCACATAGCCAGCCAAAATGCCCGCTACAACAGGCGCGGCGCCGTCGACTTCGCGAACTGTGGCCTCAAGGACTGCTTTGCGCTCATCTGGAGCCAGCACAAAATACTCAGACGCATAGACCGGCATAACAACACCGTGGCTGCCGCAGTCCAGGCAGAATCGTACGGCTCTGCGTGTTCCCTCGCAGTCCACAGTCAGGTCATCACGATAGACCACCGGTGGGATCGTATAGATACCTCGCATTTGTTTTTGCATTTTCTCCCTCCCATGCAAACAGCTCGAGATGCTTATTATAAAGGTGCCGGCGGCCTGGCCGTAATCCAGAACCGCCGGCTATGAAAGAGAGTGACTTATCCTTCGATAATGCGCTGGAGGAATTCCTCGCGACTGAGTCCATCCAGTCCAAGGCTATGCAGGGTACGACCGGTTTGCAGATAATCGGTACTGTTGATTGTAGAAGCAATGGTGATCAGCGCATCCATATGGGGGCATGGAACGCCAAACAAATCTGCAGTTTGCTTCATGGGCACAATTCCATAGGGAATATCCTCTGTAATAT
>CAKTGW010000231.1 GCA_934561725.1 uncultured Oscillospiraceae bacterium | reverse complement strand
GCGCTAAAGGGCATTCTTACCGCTCTGCAGTTAAAAGCCGCACGCAAGGGACGGGCTGTCCCATCTGCGCTGGCCGCATCGTTCTGCCGGAGGAAAACTCTCTGGCGGCAAAATTCCCTGATCTGCTTTCGGACTGGGACACAGAAAAGAATTCCCCGTTGCTGCCGACGCAGGTCATGCCGGGAGCACACCGGAAGGTCTGGTGGAGGTGCCCGAAAGGACATAGCTGGCAGGCGAGCGTTGCCAGCCGCGTCACATCAAATGCAGGCTGTCCGTTCTGCGCGGGACAAAAGGTCCTGTCCGGATTTAATGATCTCGCTTCGCTGCATCCGCGGCTTGCGGTCCAGTGGGACCGGAAAAAGAACGGCGCGCTGACGCCGGAGGCGGTGAGCGCATATTCCAATCGCCGCGTGTGGTGGCTCTGTGACAAGGGCCATTCCTTCTGTGCGGTCATCGCCCACCGTGTGAATAAGGGGAGCGATTGCCCGTACTGCACCAACCGCAAGGTTCTGCCGGGATTTAATGATCTGGAGACCAAGGAGCCGGTGATCGCGTCGCAATGGCATCCAACCCTTAACGGCAGCTTCACGCCGCAGCAGGTGACGCCCGGCAGCAGCCGGAAGGCCTGGTGGCTGTGTGAAAACGGCCATGCGTGGAAATCGGTCATCAGCAGCCGTACAGGAAAACAGCGCTGCGGCTGCCCTGTTTGCGCAGGCAGGCCGCTGAGCCAATGTACGGCGATCTTAGCCGGGCAGCCGGAGAAACCGACACACTAATGTAATAGGTGCTCAACTGCGGGGAGCCGCAGAATATATAAATCTCTCATAGGAGGATCAAAATGAAACGCAAAGCATTATCTCTCATTCTTGCGTTTGCCATGGCAGTCAGTCTGTTCACGGTAGGCGCAAGCGCGGCGGAGCCTACCTACGGCGACACCGCGGGCCACTGGGCCGAGGCCTCCATCGAACGCTGGAGCGGCTACGGCATTATCCAGGGCAGCAACGGCAAGTTTGACCCGGACGGTCAGCTTACCTGTGCACAGCTCGCCACCATTCTGGCAAGACTCCTGAAGCTGCCCGCCGCAAAGGACGCAGGCTTCATCGATAACCCGGCGGACGCCTGGTATTATGACGCTATCAACCGCTGCGCCGCCGCAGGCATTCTGAAAGGAAACGGCGATGGCACCGTGACGCCGAATGCGTCCATTACCCGTGAACGGGCCATGGTCATGCTGGCCAGAGCGCTTGGGATCGAGCCGCTGAGCCGCCCTGACCTCTCCAGGTATGCCGACGCCGCGCAGGTCTCCCCCTATGCGCAGGGCTATCTTGCCGCACTCATTGAGGCCGGTATCGTTGGCGGCGTGACCGCCGACCGTCTTGCGCCGCAGGACAACATCACCCGTGCCGCTACCGTTACCATTCTTGACCGGGCCATCCAGACCTATGCGGACAAGGCCGGTGCGGCAGTCAGCGCCAGCGGCGGACTGGTTCTTGTGGTAGCCGATGACGTGACCGTCAGCGGAACCATCGGCCGCCTGCTTATCCCCACCGACAATATCGTCGTGACCGTCAGCGGCAGCAAAAACATCGGCAGCATTGCGATCACCGGCAATCACTCCATGGTCATTCTGGACAACGCCACGGCAGATGACGTGACGATCAGCGGCGTGGACAGCAAGGTCGAGACGAAAAACGGTTCGCACATTAAAAATATCGCTCTGACGGAGAGCGCTTCCGGCGCAGTTGTTGCCGCAGGCAGCGGAACGACCATCGACAATGTTGCCAACAGTGCACCGGGCGCTGCCGTTACCGGCTCCGGCACGGTGAAAAGTGTTGCGTCTGACACCGACGTGACCGTTGAGACTAAGAACGCCGAAGTCAAAAACACGGGCAGAAGCGAGATCACTGTGACTGACGCCAAGGGTAAGGAAACCACTGTCAAGCCCGGAACTTCCACCACCGTGAACAAGGAGTCCGCAAGCTCCGGCGGTTCCTCCGGCGGCAGCTATACGCCTCCGGCGCAGCACACCCACACCTGGGGTGCAGGCGTCGTGACGAAGGAACCGACCTGTACAGAGGCTGGAGTCAAGACCTACACCTGCACGACCTGCGGCGCGACCAAAACCGAGACCATCGCCGCATTGGGTCATGTCTGGGGCGCGTACACTGTTACAGAACACGCTGTCAACGGGAACGACGGTGAGAAGACTCGTACCTGCAGTCGTTGCGATACTACCGAGAGTGCACCTCTCCTTTATAAGTTCTACCTTGGAATTGAATCCGGCAGCACTGTCGATATGACGGTCGGCGAAGACTACACCGCCGTGTTCACCATGCCTGCTGAGGGTGGAACGGTCAACACAGGCAGCATTGACCTGACGGCAAAAATGCAGGACGTTGCATCTCTGGGCGTGGAGGGCGTGAAGTCTCACACCACGACCATCAGCACCGGCCTTGGCGGAACAGATGTCACTCTTAATACTTGGCTGCCGAATTGCTACAATTTTGAGGGTGCTACCATCAATGCCACCATCGGCGACAAGAGCTGCACCTATACCCTTGACAAACTCGACAAGACTGATTCTAATATGTACACGATCACCGCTGCAACTGATCCCGCGGCGGCCAGTGCCGCCTGGCAGGCGCTGACCTCTCACGTCACCGCAGGCACGCAGGCAGATGACAGCAAGATTGTGATCAAGAACGGCGCTTACCTGATGATCGGCACTGAAAAGCTGGAGTTCACGAGCAGCGAGGTCGGCGACCTGACGCTGGACAACTTCAACAACATGAATGCCCTCAACGAGACCATTCGTAACCATGTCAAGCTGAGCACCTGCGATGATCAGGGCGGCACGATCACCGCTTACCTCCCCGCCGGCACCACGCTGGCCGTCGGCAGCAGCGTTGCCACGCTGAAGGAC
>CAKTGW010000230.1 GCA_934561725.1 uncultured Oscillospiraceae bacterium | reverse complement strand
GATGGCTCATTTCATGCAGCAGGGGAATGGCGGAAATATCCAGCGTGTTGCGGGTCGCGGTTTCAAAGGTGCGGATACCGCGCTCGCAGAGAATTACCTTGTGGTTGCCGCCGCTGAGAATGTATTCGGCGCTCATGAGCAGTTCCTGAAGAGTGCTGCTCAGACCGCGCTTGAGCAGGATGGGCTTATCTACATATCCCAGCTCCTTGAGCAGCTCAAAGTTCTGCATGTTCCGGGCGCCTACCTGGATCACATCCACGTCGTCAAAGCATTCCAGCTGGGAGATATCCATGATCTCAGTCACGATAGGCAGACCGGTCTCCTGCTTGGCAGTTACCAGCAGCTCGATGCCGTATTTGCGCAGACCCTGGAAGGTATAGGGAGAGGTACGGGGCTTGAATGCGCCGCCGCGCAGCAGTGTGGCGCCTGCGGCCTTTACGTCTCTGGCCACGGAGCAGATCTGCTCTTCAGACTCAATGGAGCAGGGGCCGGCGATAATATGCAGATCTCCGCCGCCAATATGCGTGGTGCCGGTGGTGATGACGGAGTCATCCGGATGAAATTTTCGGCTGGCCTGCTTATAGGGCTCCTGTACGCGCTTTACATCCTGAACGATATCCATGCTGCGGACAAGCTCCAGATCAATACTGGAGGTGTCACCTACCAGACCGAGTACGGTATGGGTGCTGCCCTCGATTTCGTGGACCTCCACATTCATATCGCCCAGCCATTTGACCAGGGCGTTGTAGCCGGCTTTACTGGGATTGCTCTTGAGGATGACGATCATTTTGAATACACTCCTTTGGTTTTTACGGGCAATAAAAAAACCCTGCGGCGTTCATACCGCAGGGTGATTCGTTTACCCAAAAGGTGCCGGAAAGCTTTAACCGGCGATCTCTTTGCAGCATGAACAGACCTTACTCATCATAAAATAAGTAAAGTAAAAGCTAAAGCATGCAAAGAAAGCCATGAACATTAAACGAGCACCTCAAATTTCAGATGCATTGATTATTGCACTAAAATTGCCGCCTGTCAATAGGTAATTCGGAAAAACTATGGTTTGACACGGAAAACTGGCAGGAATTGCAGGTCTAAAAATGTTGAAAGAGCGAATGGGCTGTGATACAATATGGCCAGATCATGACGCTGTGTTTGGAGTGAAGTGCTGTATGAATAATGTGATCATTACAATATCCCGGGGCTTTGGAAGCGGCGGCGTGACCATTGGCCGGATGACTGCAAAAATGCTGGGCGTGCATTATTATGACGATGCCGCTCTTCGTGAGCTGGCCGGGGACCGGCTGAAGCGTGCTCTTGAAGAGATGGAACAGCTTCCCGAAGAGGATAAGGCTGTTGCGGCGGAGGAGATCTTCCGTATACAGGTAGACCAGATCCGCGCTCTTGCGGAAAAAGAGAGCTGCGTGATCATGGGACGGGCGGCAGACTATATTCTGCGTGATGTGCCCAATGTGATCCGCGTGAACATCCATGCCGGCTTTGAGGACTGTGTGCGCACGGTAGCGGAGCGGGATGGACTTACGGAAGAAGAGGCCGGAGAGAAAATACGGCGTGTGGATACCGGCAGGGCAGAGTTTTATCAGCGGCATACCGGGCAGGTCTGGAATGACCCGCTGAGCTTTGACCTCACGCTGAATTCAGCCAGCATAGGCAGTCAAAGCTGTGCGGAGCTGATCGCACAGTATGTGGAAATATGGAAACGCCATCACGGTATGGGGAAATAAAGAGAAATAAACAGAGCCAGCCGGCAGTTCAAGCGAACTGCCGGCTGGAAATTTTTTTGTCCTATTGCTGTGCCGCACTGTCGGAAGCAAGCTCCGGCGGGCGCCTGTCACCGCCCGGCTGACTGCCGGGCGCGGCGGGCGGTTCCCTGTCCTGAGTAGTGCCGTCAGGCAGCTCAGGCGGCTGGCCGTCCGGGACCGCGCCGTCGGGCAGCTCAGGGGTCTGCCCATCCGGGGCTGCACCGGGGCGCTGACCGCCGGGCTGATTGCCGGAAAGCGCATCGGTCAGTGCGGTGAGTTCGGCTGCTGCAGTGCCGCTGCTGTCCAGTGTATAGCTGCTGCCGGAGTCCAGCTCAGGGGAGGAGAAGAAGAGATAACTAATGCTGTATGGAGCAACAGCGGTGTAGATACAGTCAGAGCCGCTGAGGATGGATATGGTGCTGCCAGCTGCTATGCCGGAGGCAGCGGGCTGCATTCCCCGCTCAGAGCCGAACAGTACATAGGGCTGACCGGCAGTCAAATTCATGCCCATGCCGCTGCTTCCGCCTGCGGCCAGCACTGTGCCGCCGCTGATAGTTATCGTGCCGTCGGCATCCAGCGGCTGATTATCCGCCGTATTGGCAGTCCAGACAACAACGGTACCGCCGCTGATGGTCAGGTCGCCGTTGGAATCAAAGCCGTCGCCGGAAGAAGAGCGGGCTGTGATGCTTCCGCCGGCAATATTCATGGAAAAGGCATAGCCGCTCAGATCGGAATTGGCAGCATTCAGGCAGTCATCAGAAGAGATAATATCCACACTGCCGGAGAGTACGTTCAGTGTAGCCGCTTCAAGGCCCTCATAGCATTCGCTGATCTCGATCGTGGGTCCGTCAGTTCCCTCGGCACCTACGTTCAGGACCAGGTCGCAATGGACGGCGTCGTCCCCGGCGGCAATGCGCAGAGTGCCGCTTTCGATATTCAGCAGCTGTTCTGCATTGATCGCGTCGTTTACCGGAGCATCGATATTCAGCGTCAGCTCCCGAATGGTCAGGAAAGCGTCGCCCTCCTCGGTAGTTGCGGCGCCGGATTTGATGCCGTTTTTGCCGTTGGCATTGATGTTCAGCGTGCCGGTACCGCAGAGCGTCACTTTGGAGCCATCCTTGCACTTGAGCACGGCGTTTTCTGCATTTTCATTGTCCGGATAGTTG
>CAKTGW010000229.1 GCA_934561725.1 uncultured Oscillospiraceae bacterium | reverse complement strand
CAATGACCGGCTCACGCTGGAGACATCCAAGTTGATCCGCGAGGACTTCCTGCAGCAGAACGCGTTTGTGGATATTGACAGCTTCTCCTCCTGCGACCGTCAGTTCGGCCTGCTGGGCATGATCCTGGATTATGATGCGCTCTGCCGTGAGGCACTGAAAAACGGCGCAGATCTGGAGGCATTGTTCCAGATCCCCGCACGTGAGAGCATCGGACGCGCCAAGAGCGTGGAAGAGGATAAATATCCCGCAGAGTATGCAAAGATCCGTACGGAAATGGCCGCACAGATCAAAGAGATTACCGCCGGAGGTGAAGATCTGTGATCAAGGAATACAGAACTATAAAAGAAATCGCCAGCCCTCTGATGATGGTGCAGGACGTTGAAGGCGTCACCTATGATGAGATGGTTGAGATCGAGCTGCCCAACGGCGAGACCCGCCGCGGCAAGGTGCTGGAGATCGACGGCGGCACGGCTGTAGTTCAGCTTTATGAGTCGGCAGCCGGTATCAACCTGGCCCAGAGCAAGGTCCGTTTTCTGGGACACAGTCTGGAGCTTGCAGTCAGCGAGGACATGCTGGGCCGCGTTTTTGACGGTACCGGCAATCCCATTGACGGCGGCCCCCAGATCCTGGCAGAGGAGCACAGAGACGTAAACGGCCTGCCTATGAACCCGGCAGCCCGCGCATTCCCCTCTGAGTTTATTCAGACGGGCGTGAGTACGATTGACGGACTGAATACTCTGGTCCGCGGCCAGAAGCTGCCTATTTTCTCCGGCTCCGGTCTGCCCCATGCAAACCTGGCTGCACAGATCGCCCGTCAGGCCAAGGTGCTCGGCAGCGAGTCCAAGTTTGCCGTTGTGTTTGCCGCTATCGGTATTACCTTTGAAGAGTCCGAGTTCTTCGTGCAGGAGTTTAAGCGTACCGGCGCGATCGACCGTACGGTCCTGTTTATCAATCTGGCCAACAACCCCGCTGTTGAGCGTATCGCAACCCCGCGTATGGCGCTGACTGCCGCTGAGTATCTGGCCTTTGAAAAGGACATGCATGTGCTGGTCATCCTGACGGATATCACTAACTACGCAGAGGCGCTCCGCGAGATCTCCGCGGCCAAAAAGGAAGTTCCTGGCCGCCGCGGTTATCCCGGCTATCTGTATACTGACCTGGCTCAGGTGTATGAACGTGCAGGCTGCCGTGTGGGCAAGCCCGGTTCCATCACCATGATCCCCATTCTGACCATGCCTGAGGATGACAAGACTCATCCTATCCCCGACCTGACCGGCTATATTACTGAGGGCCAGATCATTCTGTCCCGTGAGCTGTACCGCAAGGGCATCGTTCCTCCTGTGGATGTACTGCCGTCTCTGAGCCGTCTGAAGGATAAGGGTATCGGCGTTGGAAAGACCCGCGAGGATCACTCTGGCACCATGAACCAGCTTTTTGCCGCTTATTCCAAGGGTAAGGAAGCGGCCGAGCTTATGACGATTCTGGGTGAGGCGGCTTTGAGCGATACGGATAAGCTCTACGCCAAATTTGCTGAAGAGTTTGAAAAGCGCTATGTCAATCAGGGCAACAACACAAACCGCAGTATTGAGGAGACGCTGGATCTGGGCTGGGAGCTGCTGAGTATTCTGCCCAGAAGCGAGCTCAAGCGTGTTAAGGTGGAGCATATCGAGAAGTATATGAAGAAGGCCGATTGAGCGCTGCTCTGTCCGTCCTCAGGAGGTGACTTACATTGGCAACCACGGCAATAACCCCGACCAGAATGGTGCTGAATCAGCTCAAGGCCAGACTGAAAACCGCCACGCGCGGCCATAAGCTGCTGAAGGATAAACGCGATGAGCTGATGCGCCAGTTTATGGATATCGTGCGCCGCAACCGGGAGCTTCGCAGCCGCGTTGAAGCGGGACTGACCGAGGCCTTTGCGGCTATGACCGTGGCGGGAGCAATCATGTCCCCGGAAATGCTGGAACAGGCGCTGCTCTATCCCAGACAGCAAGTCCAGCTGGATGTGGGCTATGAAAATATCATGTCGGTGGACGTCCCGGTCTTTAATTTCAAGACCGAGGGAACCGATTCCGGCGATATGTTCCCCTACGGCTTTGCACAGACCTCCGGCGAGCTGGATGATGCGCTGACCAGGCTGAACCAGGTCTTTGCAGATATGCTGGAACTGGCTCAGGTTGAAAAAAGCATGCAGCTGTTGGCTCAGGAGATCGAAAAGACGCGCCGGCGCGTAAACGCATTGGAGTATGTCATGATTCCGGAGCTTCAGGAAGGAATCAAGTACATTACCATGAAGCTGTCCGAAAATGAGAATGCCACAAAGGTACGGCTCATGAAGGTCAAGGATATGGTGCTCCAGCAGGCACATGATTTTAAGTACTGAATAAACACAAAAACGCCGTCCTGTTTTGCAGGACGGCGTTTTCCATATTTATAGCTCCCGGCTTGTCCATTCCGCAGCCAGCTTCCGGCATTGTTCGGCCAATTTGAGATCCTCGTCGGAGCCGGAGAGCGCTTCAATGACAACCGCGCTTTTCTCCGAAGAGGGGGCAAGGCGAATCAGCCCGCCGGCGCGGCCGAAAACCAGCCCATCGGTGAAATCAGCGCCGGCTTCCATCAGTGCCTCGGAAAAAAGACGCATGAGGTGCGCACGGTCTGCGCAGGGAATTTCACCGACAGTGTGCCCGGCGGACTGCTGACGCGTATTCAGCGGCGGACGGATGGGTGCGCTGCGTCCGCCGGGGGCAGCGATCACTGTACCGGACTGTGTTTTTGCACCGGGTGCAAGCTTTGCGTCGCGGCACAGGATCGTTCCGGTAAGGGTGGAGTGTGCGCCGATCTCGCCGCCGTCTACTACGCTGGTGCGGATCTGTACGCCGGAGCCCAGAATGCTGCCGGGATTGATCACCGCTTCCGGCCCCAGTATACAGC
>CAKTGW010000228.1 GCA_934561725.1 uncultured Oscillospiraceae bacterium | reverse complement strand
TCATGAGAAGATGAAAATAAAAAAACCGCCGGATCCATAATGGCCGGCGGTCAACGGGCGAGTATGTATTCAAAGAACAAAATATTTCAGCAGCAGGAGGAGAACAACACCGGGAACACCCAGTACGCCGGCTACGATGGCATTGAGCCAGTTCAGTCCCAGCGAGAGCCCGACAAAGCTGCCCAGAATATTGAAGATAAACAGAAACACAAAGCCCATGACGGCGTTGAGCAGCAGTTTCAGAGCAAGGCCGAGGGGCTTTTTGAGCAGCTTGAAAAGAATGGACAAAAGTCCCGTGGCCACACCGATGATCAGCATGATGATTAGAAGCATGAAAATGACAGCCTTTCTTTATGAGAAGTACGATCGCACTCCCTTCATGACATGGTCATAGCGGGCACGAAGGGCGTTGATCTCGAATATGCACGCTTCAGTGAGAGCGGGATCAGAGGTGCTGTTAAAGACAGACCAGGCGCGGTTCAGGTCATGACGGATCTCGCCCAGCTCATGACTTGCGCGTTCCAGCTCTGCACGGCGCAGCTTTGCCTCACGTCTTTTTGCAAACATATCATATCGCTCCTGTAAAAATATATTGGCATCGGGCCAAAGTTATTCTGCGTATTTTTACCGGAGACTATACAGGAATTGCCACTGTATTTTTGCGCTGCGGACGTGTTATACTATGGGCGGACGGACGAAATCGATCCGCCGAGAGAAACAGAACGCGGATGGAGCGGGCATATGCTTGTATATGTTACTGTTCCTTTTTCGGTCTGTCAAGTATACGGCGCAAAAAACGTCGATATGCGGCGAGGGGGCACAGGCTGCCCCCTCGTTTTTTGTTTGCAATTACCCTGTACTTCGTTTATAATAGTGTATTAGGAAATAATGTTTACTGAGGAGTATGCAGATACATGAGCAAAGCCAAGACCGCACAATACGGAAACGACAGCATTACTCAGCTCAAGGGAGCTGACCGCGTGCGTAAGCGCCCGGGAGTTATTTTTGGCTCCGACGGGATCGACGGCTGCCAGCATGCTGTTTTTGAGATCCTTTCCAATGCTATAGACGAGGCACGGGAGAGACATGGAGACCTTATCACGGTTACCCGGTTTGCCGACCGGTCTGTACAGGTGGAAGATCAGGGACGCGGCTGTCCTGTAGACTGGAACAGTACAGAGAACCGCTATAACTGGGAGCTGGTATTCTGCGAGATGTATGCCGGCGGAAAATATGCCAATGACGATGGCGGTGATTATGAATATTCTCTGGGATTGAACGGACTTGGTTCTTGCGCCACACAGTATGCATCAGAGTACATGGACGTGACCGTCTGGCGGGATGGCTATAAATACAGTCTGCATTTCGAAAAGGGAGAAAATATCGGCGGGCTGAAGAAGGAGCCGGCTGACCGGGAAAAGACGGGTACGACGATCCGGTGGAAACCGGACATTGAGGTATTTACCGATATCAATATTCCGGAGGCCTATTTTCTGGATATTCTGCGGCGGCAGGCCGTGGTCAATGCCGGCGTGACCTTCCGGTTCAGAAATCAGGTCGACGGTAAATTCGAAACGACGGATCTGTACTATAAAAACGGCATTCTGGACTATGTTACCGAATTGGCGGGCGAGGACACGCTGACGCAGCCGGTGTTCATTGAGTCAGAGCGCCGGGGCCGGGACCGGGAGGACAAGCCGGAGTATAAGGTGAAAATGTCTGCGGCGTTCTGCTTTTCCAATAAGGTTTGCCTGACGGAGTATTATCATAACTCCTCCTGGCTGGAGCATGGCGGCGCGCCGGAAAAGGCCGTTCGCAGCGCATTTGTTTCGGCAGTGGACGCACAGATCAAAAAGATGGGGAAATATCAGAAAAATGAGAGTAAGATCGGCTATCAGGATATTGCAGACTGCCTTGTTCTGGTGACGAACTGTTTTTCTACCCGCACCTCCTATGAGAACCAGACCAAAAAGGCCATCACCAATAAATTTATTCAGGAGGCCATGACGGAGTTCTTCCGCACACAACTGGAGGTATACTTTATAGAGCATAAGGCAGAGGCCGACCGCGTGGCCGACCAGATCCTTATCAATAAGCGCAGCCGCGAGCAGGCGGAAAAGACCCGGCTGAACATCAAAAAGAAGATGACGGGCAGCATAGATATTGCCAACCGGGTACAGAAGTTTGTAGACTGCCGCACCCGTGATGTAGATCGGCGTGAGATCTATATCGTGGAGGGAGACAGTGCATTGGGCGCCTGCAAGCTCAGCCGGGATGCGGAATTCCAGGGAATCATGCCGGTGCGCGGCAAGATCCTGAACTGCCTCAAGGCGGATTACAACCGTATTTTCAAAAGTGATATCATTACCGATCTGGTCAAGGTACTGGGCTGCGGCGTTGAGGTGCAGACAAAAAAGAGCAAGGATCTGGCGGCCTTTGACCTGAATGCACTCCGCTGGAATAAGGTCATTATCTGTACCGATGCAGATGTGGACGGTTTTCAGATCCGCACGCTGATCCTGACTATGCTCTATCGGCTGATGCCTGCCCTGATTCGGGAGGGCTATGTCTACATTGCAGAGTCGCCGCTCTATGAGATCAACTGCAAGGACAAAACGTGGTTTGCCTATTCCGAAAGAGAAAAGGCTGATATTCTGAAGGAACTGGAGGGACAGAAGGTCAAGGTGGACCGATCCAAGGGACTGGGCGAAAACGATCCGGAGATGATGTGGCTGACAACAATGAATCCGGAGACGCGCCGGCTCATCAAGGTCATGCCGGAGGATGTGGAGCGCACCGCACAGATTTTCGATCTGCTGTTGGGTGACGATCTGCCCGGCCGCAAGAACCACATTGCAGAAAACGGGTATAAATATCTGGATCTGGCAGATATTTCATAAATAAGCTTTTTAAGGAGGAAAAATCATGAAGAAGTTTTTGTGCGTATTTCTGGCA
>CAKTGW010000227.1 GCA_934561725.1 uncultured Oscillospiraceae bacterium | reverse complement strand
GATATATACAATAGCACCGTACAGTTTAACTGTACGGTGCTTTCTTTTTTACATCAGAGAAGGAGGAGAAACTATGAAACTATCGGCTCAAAGCCGTGATGGGTGCTTGCGCCTGCATTTGGAAGGAGAGCTGGATCATCACAGCGCCCGAGAAGTACTGAGCGGTATGCTGCGCGCTTTGGACGACTATATGCCCAATCGGTGTGCGTTGGACATGTCCCGCGTAAGCTTTATGGACAGCTCCGGTATTGCTTTGATCCTGCGTATTTACAAGCAAATGCAGGAGAGCGGCGGAACTGTGTGGGTGGAAGAGCCGCAGCACCAGCCGCGGAAGGTTCTTGAAGCGGCGGGAGTAGACCGAATTGTACGAATATTGTGCGCTGTTAAGGAGGGAGAAAAATGAAAAAGGAAAACTACATACGGCTGGAATTTCCGAGCAAAAGTGTAAATGAGGCATTTGCCCGTGCGGCTGTTGCATGCTTTGCTGCACAGACTGATCCGACACTTGAGGAGCTCAGCGATATAAAAACAGCAGTCAGCGAGGCTGTAACGAATTGTATCGTCCACGCCTATCCAAACAGCATTGGCAAGATCTGTCTGAAAGCAGCTGTTTTGGAGGACAATAGCGTTGAAATTGTGATCCGGGACTGGGGAAGGGGGATTGAGGATATAGAAAAGGCTCGTGAGCCCATGTTTACCACTGGTGGGGCTGAGCGCAGCGGTATGGGGTTTACCATTATGGAAAGCTTTATGGACGTCCTGCGTGTGCGTTCCATCCCCGGAAAAGGAACTACAGTCACTATGCGCCGACGTGTGACGCTCAGGAATAAGTGCAGCCAATGACCAGTGTGTCAGAACTGATCACCGCAGCCCAGACAGGGGATGAGCAGGCTATGAGCCGCATCGTTACAGAAAATTCCGGACTGATCTGGAGTGTAGCCCGCCGTTTTTACGGGCGCGGTGTTGAATTGGACGATTTGTATCAGTTAGGCTGTGTCGGTTTTATCAAGGCAGTCCGGGGTTTTGATGTTGGATACGGCACACAATTTTCCACCTATGCAGTTCCCAAAATTTCCGGCGAGATCCGTCGTTTTCTACGGGATGATGGCAGCATAAAAGTCAGCCGCAGTATCAAGGAGCAGGCTAATCGAATCCGGTCTGCGCGAAATGCTCTGGAACAAAAGCTTGGACGGGAGCCAACTCTTTCCGAATTGAGCGCCGAAACAGGGCTGGAGGCTGAGGAGATAGCCGTTGCGGAGACTGCCACCGGACAAACTGAATCCTTGAACCGCGAGACTGGAGAAGATGGCTTTACACTTGAGCAGACACTTGGTGACTATACGCAGGAAGAACGCATGCTGGAGCATGTCGCTCTGCGTGAAGCCCTGGCCACATTGGACACACGGGCACAGAGGGTTATTGCTTTGCGATTTTTTCATGGAATGACCCAAGAGCGGACCGCAAAAATACTGGGCGTCTCTCAGGTGCAGGTGTCGCGCATAGAGCGGCGTGCAATTCAGGAACTGCGCAACTTTATGGAGTAGCAAAAATAATTTCAGGATCAGACTGCCGGGCAGCCTGATCTTTTTGTTTTTTCCCATGCTTGAGATATCGGCCGATGCATGATATAATAAAAAGCGAATTTGTTAACTGAGAGGCCAGATATGAATACTACAGAATTTGAACATAGATTTTGCGCAGCTCGCCGCGCGGCCATAGCGCGGGATTTTTCACAGCTGAATGATATGCAGCGGCAGGCCGTTATGGCGACCGAGGGGCCGTTGCTTTTGCTTGCCGGTGCCGGCAGCGGCAAGACCACGGTGCTTATCAACCGTGTGGCTAATCTTCTGCGCTACGGCCGCGGATCGGATTGCACTGAATTGCCTGCAAATGTAAATCTTGACGATCTTGAGCTTCTGGAGCGGTATGCAAAAACCGGAAATGAACAGCTGATGGAGCGCGCCAGAACCTTGTGCCAAGTGGAACCGGCAGAGCCCTGGCGTATTATGGCGATCACCTTTACAAACAAGGCCGCCAACGAGCTGAAGGATCGGCTTGAAAATATGCTGGGTCCGCAGGCGCAGGATATCTGGGCTATGACCTTTCACTCAGCCTGTGTACGTATTTTGCGCCGCGATTGTGATAAACTCGGATACGACAAGAGCTTTACGATCTACGATACCGGGGACAGCCAGTCCGTCATGAAACGCGTGCTGAAAGATCTGGACATTGATGAGAAAATGTTTCCGCACCGTTCTGTTCTTGCTGCAATCTCCAGAGCCAAGGATGAGCTTCGCGATGCTGAAGAATATCTGGAACAGGCCAGAGCATCCGGCGATGTGCGTAATATTTATATTGGCCGTGCCTATGTGGAATACAGCCGCCGTTTACGTGAAGCAAACGCAATGGACTTTGATGATCTGATCTATAACACAGTCCGTCTGCTTCAAAATAATGAAGATGTGCGTACATATTATCAGCGCCGTTTTCGCTATGTTCTGATTGATGAGTATCAGGATACAAATAATCTTCAGTATCTGTTTGCATCTACGCTTGCCGGCGGATATGAAAATATCTGCGTTGTCGGTGATGACGATCAAAGTATCTATAAATTTCGCGGCGCTACGATAGAGAATATTCTGAATTTTGAGAGCCAATATAAAGGCGCACGAACGATCCGTCTGGAACAGAACTATCGCAGCACCGGTCATATTCTGGAAGCCGCCAATGCAGTTATCCGCAACAACAGCGGACGAAAGGGAAAAGAACTGTGGACAGAAGCCGATGACGGAGATAAGCTGAAGCTGTATGTGGCGCAGAATGAGCATGATGAGGCTCAATACGTTGCGGCACATATTCTGGAAGCCTACAGCAGTGGCGCCCCCTGGCGGGATAACGCCGTGCTGTACCGTATGAATGCACAATCCAACCAGCTTGAGTACGCCTTCAAGCGAAACGGCATTCCAT
>CAKTGW010000226.1 GCA_934561725.1 uncultured Oscillospiraceae bacterium | reverse complement strand
GGGAAATACCTTGCAAACACCGATCCTGTGCATTATATCACAATCATTCCCAGAGGCCGGGCGGGCGGATTCACCCTGTTCCGTCCCAAGGAGGATCTGGAAAACTTCCATTCCAAGGGAGAGCTGTTTGACGATATTGTCATGTCCTTGGGCGGACGTGTAGCGGAGCGCCTGTTCCTGGATGATATCTCAACCGGTGCCTCCGGTGATATCCAGCAGGCCAGCCGGATCGCCCGGGCTATGGTCATGAGTTACGGTATGAGTGACAAGCTGGGACCGATCTCCTATGAGGACAGCTCACACAGCCTGTTTATCGGCCGGGATTTCGGTACGACTAAGGGCTACTCTGAAGAGGTGGCCGCTGAGATCGATCAGGAGGTCAAGCGTATTTTTGATGAGGCTGACGCAGTGTGCGAGGGCATTCTGAACAGCCACCGGGATACACTGATCGGCGTGGCGGAGTATCTGCTGGAGAATGAGACAATGTCCGGTGAAGATTTCGACTATTTCTGTGAGCATGGCGAGATGCCGCCGCACACAGAGACAAAAACAGAGGCTCCGGCGGAAGAGGAGACCGAACAGAAGGACGAGGCTCCGGATATTTCCCAAGAAGAGACAGAGGAATAAATCAGAATTTGACCGAAAAATAAATGCCCCAGGTGGGAACTTTCTCCCACCGGGGGCATTTTTTGCTTGCGTCAGTCTATTTCATTGCCTGGAAATTTGGGGATGCCGTTGAAGCCGACCTGAAGATCGGCGTCTGTGGGGATGTAGTCGCTCATTTCGCCGTTGTGGAATTTTTCATAAGCGACCATGTCAAAATATCCGGTGCCGGTCAGACCAAAGAGAATTGTTTTTTCTTCTCCGGTTTCCCGGCAGCGAAGAGCTTCGTCTATGGCCACACGGATAGCGTGACTGGATTCGGGGGCGGGCAGAATGCCCTCTATGCGGGCGAATTGCTCTGCAGCCTCAAATACCTTGGTCTGTTCTACGCTGACAGCCTCCATAAGCCCATCGTGATAAAGCTGGGACAAAATAGAGCTCATTCCGTGGTAGCGGAGACCGCCGGCATGGTTGGCCGAGGGGATAAAGCCGGAGCCCAGTGTATACATTTTAGCCAAGGGACAGACCATACCGGTGTCGCAGAAATCATAAGCAAATTCTCCGCGGGTAAAGGATGGGCAGGAGGCCGGCTCTACAGCGATAATGCGATAATCCTGTTCGCCGCGCAGCTTTTCGCCCATAAAGGGAGAGATCAGGCCGCCCAGATTGGAACCGCCGCCGGCACAGCCAATGATAATATCGGGCTTGACGCCATACTTGTCCAGTGCAGCTTTGCTTTCCAGCCCGATCACGCTTTGATGGAGCAGGACCTGATTCAGCACGCTGCCCAGCACATAGCGGTAGCCGGGGGTAGAGGTGGCGACCTCTACAGCCTCGCTGATGGCACAGCCCAAAGAGCCGGTCGTGCCCGGATGCTCGGCCAGAATTTTCCGTCCGACCTGCGTTTCTGTGGAGGGAGAGGGTGTGACCGAGGCACCATAGGTGCGCATGACCTCGCGCCGGAAAGGCTTTTGCTCATACGAGACCTTTACCATATACACCTTGCAGTCCAGACCAAAATAGGAGCAGGCCATGGACAGGGCAGTGCCCCACTGACCGGCGCCTGTTTCGGTCGTCACACCGGTCAGACCCTGCTTTTTGGCATAGTAGGCCTGCGCAATAGCAGAATTGAGCTTATGTGAGCCGGAGGTGTTATTGCCCTCAAATTTGTAATAGATTTTTGCCGGTGTGTCCAACGCTTTTTCCAGGCAATATGCCCGTACCAGCGGAGAGGGACGGTACATTTTATAGAAGTCCTGAATTTCCTGAGGAATGGGGATGTATGCAGTAGTGTCATCCAGTTCCTGCTGAACAAGCTCCTCGCAGAATACAGGGGCAAGCTCCTCGGCAGTCATAGGCTGGAGCGTGCCGGGATTGAGCAGGGGGGCAGGCTTGTTCTTCATGTCTGCCCGAACATTATACCATGCCTTGGGCATCTCGCTCTCGTCCAGATAGATCTTGTAGGGGATAGTGTTTTTGTCGCTCATGGTTTTGTCTCCTTTTCTTATTGAATTGGGACAAAAGAAAACGCTTCTGTCCCTGCTGAAATGCTGGGACAGAAGCGGTCTGATCAGCTTCTGCGGTGCCACCCGGCTTGACGCAGCCGTACTGCGTCCACTCTGCGTATGCCATCACATACCGCGCTTTGTTAACGGAGACGCACGCTCCGGCGCACCTATTGCCAACGGCATTCGGATTGCCCTCAGAAGGCCATTCGTTCCAGCTCTCGGCACCGCCTTTCCACCACCGGCGGCTCTCTAAAGCTTTGATACAGGAAGTACTTACCCTTCGTCATCGGTTTATGGGCTTAATTTAGCACAGCATAGCAATGATGTCAAGAAGAAAATTCAAAATTCCGGCAGAACATTTTGGAGGAATATTTTTTGCCCGGTGCATCTCCCAATATGAGACTAGAATGATTTTTTATCTATTGAGAAAATGAAGCTACTATGATACGATTACTAAATTATATTGCTTGTCGCTTGGGAGCACTGTTGAACAAGCAGAAAGCCAATGTGAACAGACGAGTATTTAAAAAAATGCCGCTTTTTTAGAATAAAGGAGGAAAATCAGAGATGAAATTAGGAATCGTCGAAAGCGAGCCTGTTTCTATAACTCTCCGCAAACGCACAAATGCCGATAAAGCTTGATATAACAGGCATTTTCGGATGAAGTCAAAACATATAAGTTTCTATTTCCCTACGCATCCCCACGCGGAAATGGCGTAAAAATGGCGTAGAGGAACCGGCGATACGCAGTTGCGAAAATCGCCTGCTGCAACATTACCAACAATATTCAAGCTGCCCTGCGCACAAGCAGGGCAGCTTTTTTATCTGCGCACCGGCGCAGAGAGATACAAGGCGTTT
>CAKTGW010000225.1 GCA_934561725.1 uncultured Oscillospiraceae bacterium | reverse complement strand
ATCGAAAAGGGTGCTACACACTATACCCACTGGTTCCAGCCGCTTACCGGTATTACCGCTGAGAAGCATGATTCCTTTATCACTGCGCCCAAGGAGGGCAAAACGCTGCTCCAGCTGAGCGGCAAGCAGCTGATCATGGGTGAGCCGGACGCCAGCTCTTTCCCCTCCGGCGGCCTGCGCGCGACCCATTATGCCCGCGGCTATACCGCATGGGATATGACCTCTCCTGCCTTCGTAAAAGAGCAGGCAGCCGGCGTGATCCTCTGCATTCCCACTGTATTTGTGGCCTATACCGGTGAGGCTCTGGACCAGAAGACCCCTCTGCTCAAATCCATGGCAGCCGTGTCCGAGCAAGCTATACGCGTTATCCGCCTGTTTGGCAACACAGAGGCAAAGAAGGTCGTTGCATCTGTCGGTCCGGAGCAGGAATACTTCCTGGTCGACCGTGACAAGTATCTGAAGCGCCGTGATATGATCTATACCGGACGGACGTTGTTCGGCGCTCCGGCACCCAAGGGTCAGGAACTGGACGACCAGTATTTCGGCGTGATCCGCGAGCGGGTTGGCGCCTATATGAAGGATCTGAACGTTGAACTGTGGAAGCTGGGTATTCCGGCCACAACGCAGCACAACGAGGTGGCGCCTGCACAGCACGAGATGGCGCCTATTTATGGAGTGGCCAACATTGCCGTTGATCAGAACCAGCTGGCCATGGAGACCATGAAGCGCGTGGCCACCAAGCATAATCTGGTCTGCCTGCTCCATGAGAAGCCCTATGCCGGCGTAAACGGCTCCGGTAAGCACAACAACTGGTCTCTGGCTACGGACGAGGGCGAAAATCTGCTGGAGCCCGGTGACAGCCCCAATGAGAACCTGCAGTTCCTGCTGGTTCTGGCCTGCATTATGAAGGGCGTGGATAAGCATGCGGATCTGCTGCGTCAGAGCGCCGCAAATGTGGGCAACGATCACCGCCTGGGCGCACAGGAGGCACCTCCGGCCATTATTTCCATCTTCCTGGGCAGCCAGCTGGAGGATGTGGTCAATCAGATCGTCTCCAACGGCGTGGCAACCTCTCATCTCCAGGGTACCAAGCTGGATACCGGCGTGGCAACCGTTCCTCTGTTGAACAAGGATGCGACCGACCGCAACCGTACCTCTCCCTTTGCATTTACCGGCAACAAGTTTGAGTTCCGTATGGTAGGCTCTTCCGATTCTATCGCCAGCCCCAATACCACGCTCAACGCTGTAGTGGCCGAGGCATTCTGCGAGGCGGCAGACGTTCTGGAAAAGGCCGAGGACTTTGAATCTGCCTGCAAGAAATATATTGCCGATACTATGAGAGAGCATCAGCGGATCATCTTCAATGGCAACGGCTATTCTGACGAGTGGGTGGCAGAGGCTGAGAGACGCGGCCTGCCCAACCTGAAGAGCATGGTCGCTACTGTGCAGACGCTGACTACAGATAAGGCTGTGGCTCTGTTTGAGAAGTTCCATATCTTTACCAAGGCGGAGCTGGAATCCCGTGCCGAGGTCATGTATGAGACCTATGCCAAAACGATCAACATTGAAGCACAGACAATGATCCACATGGCCGGTAAGCACTATATCCCGGCTACGATCGGATATACCACCAAGCTGGCGGAGTCAATTGCGGCCATTACTGCCGCATGCCCCGGCACCGATGTCAGCGTACAGAAGGCTCTTCTGGAAAAGACCTCCGGTCTGCTGGCTGCGGCACAGAGCGCCAAGCTTGGACTGGAAGAGAGCACCGCACGAGTCAATGCGATCGATGATGTGTGCGCTATGGCTACTGCTTTCCATGATGAGGTAGTGCCTCTCATGACTAGCCTGCGTGCTGCGGTAGATGCATTGGAGCTGATCGTGGATAAGGATATCTGGCCTGTACCTACCTATGGCGATCTGATGTTTGAGGTGTGATCAGCCTGTAGAACGCTTTTTCCAACAGCCGGCAGGGCATTTCCTGCCGGCCGTTTTGATCAAAAAAATAAAGACGCCTTCGGTCTATGGCCGAAGGCGTCTTTTTAGTATTTATTCAATTCAGGCGTTATAGATGGTATCGCCGGTGAGCTTCTCATAGTACTTGGCCAGAGCGCTGTGGTCGCACTGTCCCATACCGTCGGCATGGAGGGTCTGAAGCATTTCCATGACAGCGGCAGTTAAAGGCAGGGGAGAGCCGACGCCATGACCGGTTTCCAGAGCGTTGTTCAGATCCTTGATGTGCAGATCGATTTTAAAGCCGGGCTTGGTGTTGTTTTCAATCATCATGGGGCCTTTGGCATTCATAACCGTGCTTCCAGCCAGTCCGCCCTTGATCGCGGCAAAGACACGGTTGGGATCTACGCCGGCGCGCTTGGCCAGCATAAAGGCTTCGGCTACAGCGGCAATATTCACGGCAACAATGACCTGGTTGGCCAGCTTGGTGGTGTTGCCTGCACCCACTGCACCGCAGTAGGTGATATCTCCGCCCATGCACTGCAGAATGGGCAGACACTCTTTAAACAGTTCCTCATCGCCGCCGCACATGATGGACATGGTACCGTCGATCGCCTTGGGCTCACCGCCGGAGACAGGGCCTTCCAGCATGCGGACGCCCTTTTCGGCACAGGCCTTGGCGACTTCCTGAGAAGCCAGAGGTGCAATGGAGCTCATATCAATGAGGATAGTGCCGGGCTTGGCGGTGCTGAGCACGCCGCCCTCGCCGCAGACAACAGATTTGACATGGGGGGAGTTGGGGAGCATGGTAATGATAACAGGGCACTCTGCGGCCAGTGCGGCTGCATTTTCAGCAGCAGCGGCACCTTCAGCGACCATCATCTCAACATTGGGCTTGACGACGTCGAATACGACCAGCTCATGGCCATGCTTCATCAGGTTGCGGACCATGGGCTTGCCCATGATGCCGAGTCCTACAAATCCAATTTTCATTGATAAGTTCCTCCTGTAGTTGATTTTTTAGAAAATTAATCCATAAATTATATGAATGGACTATAAT
>CAKTGW010000224.1 GCA_934561725.1 uncultured Oscillospiraceae bacterium | reverse complement strand
CTACTGCACCATGATGGTCAAGACGCACCTGTCTCTGAGCCATGATCCCAAACTCAAGGGTGTACCCAAGGGCTGGCGTCTGCCGATCCGTGATATTCTGGAATATGGCGGCGCAAAGTTCCTTTGTCCTATGGCCGGCACGATCAGTATGATGCCGGGAACAGGCTCCAATCCTGCCTATCGCCGGGTGGATATAAATACCGAGACCGGTGAGGTCAGCGGATTGTTTTAAGTATCAGGTGCGGCATGGTATTGTCCGCAGAAAAGGATTTTGATGATGGATTTTGCAAAAAGCAGCTGTACTGAATTTGTAGAGGTTCTGGCCTCCAAGGCGCCGGTTCCCGGCGGCGGCGGAGCTGCGGCTCTTGTGGGAGCTGTGGGCACAGCCCTTGGAAATATGGTCGGTTCCCTGACGGTGGGGAAAAAGAAATTTGCCGATATTGAGGAAGAAATACAGGAGCTGAAGCGCCGCTGCGATCAGCTTCAGGCCGATCTCCTGGGACTGATCGCCCGGGATGCAGAGGTGTTTGAGCCGCTGTCCAGAGCATACGGACTGCCGAAGGACACGGAGGAGCAGCGCGCCTATAAGGCGCAGGTCATGGAGGAGGCTACGCTTCTGGCGTGCAGCGTGCCCATGGAGATCATGGAAAAATGCTGTGAGGCCATTGATATCATTGCTGTTTTTGCCCGAAAAGGCAGCCGGTTGGCTGTGTCGGACGCGGGCTGCGGCGCAGTCTGCTGCAAAGCGGCTTTGATGAGCGCAAGCCTGAATGTGTTCATCAACACCAAGAGCATGACAGACCGGGTGAAGGCAGATGAGCTCAACGCCCGGGCCAATGCTATGCTGGATGCATATTGTCCCAGAGCGGATGCCATTTTTGCCGAGGTCCGCGCAAATTTCTGACAGGATGAAACAAAATAAAACAGACGGCGGAGCTTTTTGCAGACCGCCGTCTGCGGTGTATCATACGGGAGGTCATGCCAATGGCAACTCTGTTTAAAGGCGCTGAAGTCAACGTTGCGCTGAACACCCGTATCATGCGGGATGTTGAAGCCCTCAAGGCCCGCGGAGTTAATCCGCGGCTGGGGATTATACGTGTGGGTGAACGGCCCGACGACCTGAGCTATGAGCGCGGTGCGGTCAAACGGGCGGAGACTCTGGGCGTAGAGGTCGAAAAGTTCATTCTGCCGGTGAATGTAGAGCAGGAAGAGCTGCTCACACTGATTCGGGAGATCAATGCAAATGATGCGATCCACGGTGTGCTGCTGTTCCGGCCGCTGCCCAAGCATCTGGACGAGGAGCTGATCTGCAACACCCTGGCACCGGAAAAGGATGTTGACGGGATCACGGAGCTGTCCAACGCCGGGGTCTTTACCGGGAAGGAATTGGGCTTTGCGCCGTGCACGCCCGCCGCATGCATGGAGATCCTGGATCACTACGGCATCGACTGCAAGGGCAAAACGGCTGTTGTAGTGGGCCGCAGCCTGGTGGTGGGCAAACCGGCCGCCATGATGCTGCTCCGGAAAAATGCCACAGTTACCGTATGCCACACCCGCACGGCGGATATGCCGGCGGTGTGCCGTCAGGCGGATATCCTCATTGTTGCTGCGGGAAAAGCAGGAGTTGTAACTGCCGACTATGTGCGTCCCGGACAGATCGTTATTGATGTCGGCATCAACTGGAATGAAGAGAAGCAGAAGCTTTGCGGCGATGTGGACTTTGAGGCTGCAGAGCCTGTAGTTCAGGCCATTACGCCGGTTCCCGGCGGCGTGGGCACAGTTACCACCAGCGTGCTGATCAGCCACGTCGTTCAGGCGGCGATGAAAAAATAAATTCCCAGTTTACGAAAGGAAAAGGAGACAGATACCCATGATCATTATCGGAGAGAAAATCAACGGAAGTATTCCCAGCATGGCCAAGGCAATCGCAGAGCGGAATGAGGAGTGGATCAAGGACATTGCCAGAAAGCAGGCAGAAGCCGGTGCGGACTTTATTGACTGCTGCGCCAGCGTGGACGACGGCGAACTGGAGACCCTGGAATGGATGATCGGACTGATCCAGAGCGTATGTGACACGCCTGTTTCTGTGGACAGCCCCAATGCCCGTGCCTGCGTGGAGGCAATGAAATTCTGCAAGAAGCCCGGCCTGATCAACTCTGTTTCCGGCGAGGGCGATAAGATCGACGTGGTTTTCCCTGTAATTGCAGATACCAGATGGCAGGTCATGGCTCTGCTGTGCGATGATTCCGGTATCCCCAAGGATGCTGAGGGACGGATCCGCGTACTGAATCATATTATGGCCAAGGCAGACGAATATGGCATTGCGCACAGCCGTATCCACATTGATCCGCTGGTGGAGATGCTCTGCACAGCGGAGGACGGAGTCTCTGTCCCCCTTACGGTCATGAACTACATCAAGGCCAATTATCCTGATGTCCATATTTCCGGCGCTATCTCCAATATCAGCTACAATCTGCCCTATCGCAAGATCGTGAATCTGGCCTTTGCCGTGCTTGCGATCAATGCGGGCATGGACAGCGCAGTTCTGGATCCCCTGAACCGGGATCTGCGCGGCGCGATTTACGCCACTGAGGCACTGAAGGGCGAGGATTACTTCTGCATGGAGTATATCAGCGCTTTCCGCGAGGGAATTTTCGGACCCCAGAACTGAATAGCGGACCTTTGCGCACAAGCCTCCGGCAAATCGCCGGAGGCTTGATTTATGCTTTCTTGGGAAAACAACTGTTTTTGCTGTACATACAGAATTCGTGAAAAAGCACCGAATTTGTAAAAATTTATGATTGCGCAGATAGTTCTTGTGTTGTAGAATGGATATATCTTTTTTGAGCGGGGGAGAGGAATATGAAACTCTTGGAGGAGCGTATCCGCAGAGATGGAAAGGTCCGTCCGGGCAATGTACTGAAGGTGGACAGTTTCCTCAACCACCAGATGGATGTGAGTCTTTTCGAGGCCATGGCGGAGGAATGGCACCGTCTGTATCAGGATGCCGGCG
>CAKTGW010000223.1 GCA_934561725.1 uncultured Oscillospiraceae bacterium | reverse complement strand
GTTATGTGGAGGAATTGGAGAAGTGCTCCGACAATAAGAAGGCCATGTCCCGTGCGATCGTGACAGCCTTTACCTCGCTGTCGGGCAGTTCGCTCACAACAGTGGCGGGTTTTCTGGCCCTGTGCTTTATGCGTCTTACGCTGGGACGGGATATCGGTTTGGTCATGGCCAAGGGCGTGGTGCTGGGTGTGATAACGGTGGTGCTGGTTCTGCCTGCCATGCTTTTGATCCTGGATGAACCCATACGCAAATACAAGCATCCGACTTTCCAGCCAAATCTGGACAGACTCAATGGATTTATGATCCGGCACCGCCGGGGTTTCATTGTTCTGTTTGTCCTGCTGTTTCCCTTTGCCATCTATGCACAGGAGCATGCCCCCATGTATTATAAGCTTGACGAGTCACTTCCGCGGGATCTGCCGTCGATTATTGCCAATGATAAGCTGAAGGACGATTTTGATATGGCGTCGTCCCACTTCATTGTGTTCAGCGATGCACTGAGTCATGCGCAGCTGCGTGAGATGGAGGATAAAATAGAAGCGGTGCCCGGGATCACGGCTGTGGCCGCCTATGATAAATTCCTCAGCAATGCGATTCCGGAATTCTTTATTCCCCAGTCCGTCAAGGATATCTGCAAGCAGGACGGACTGCAGATCATGATGGTGAATTCCGAATACCTGACGGCATCCAAAGCGGTGGAGCATCAGCTGGATACGCTGAATGAGATCGTAAAGAGCTATGATCCAAATGCCTGCATTACCGGCGAGGCGGCCATGACGGCAGACCTGATCACTACGGCGGCGGTGGACTTCAAGATGACCAACTATATCTCCCTGGCGGCCATCGTGCTGATCGTAGCCGTGGTATTCCGGTCCCTGTCGGTTCCGGCCGTGCTGGTGGCGGCTATCGAACTGGCTATTTTCCTCAATGAAGGCGTGCCCTACTTCACGAATGTGGAGGTGGCCTTTGTAGCGCCTACCATTATCGGATGTATTCAGCTGGGCGCCACGGTGGATTATGCCATACTTATGGCGACCCGCTTCCGTGAAGAGATCCAGATGGGAATGGACAGAACGGAGGCAATTCTGATCGCGGCGAAAACCTCGGACATGTCTATCCTTACCAGCGCATTGGTGCTGTTCTGCTCCACTATGGGTGTGGCTATGATCTCTAAGATCGAGCTGATCAGCAGTATATGCATCATGCTGGCCCGCGGCGCTGTGATCTCGGCAATAATGAGTATTTTTGTTCTGCCGGCCCTGCTGCTTACCTGCGAGAGGATCTTTGCGCGTACCAGCCTGAACTGGTCCCATCCCAAACCGGCAAAGCCGTCCCGTCAGCGGGCATGAAAGGAGTTTGAACGATGATGAAAACAAAATCGGCAAAACGGGGATTGGCTGCGGCTCTGGCACTGGTGCTCTCACTTTTCTGTGCACTGCCTGCCGGTGCTTCCGGAGGACAGCCGGATTTTGATGAGGCCTATTATGCTACGCTGGACTATTACGGCGGCCTGTTGGACAGCAGCGTGGTAAAAAGCTATATTACCGGCGGCAGTGATACGATCGTTGATTACGGTACCTATGATGAGATCATCAATCTTACGGATGACAGACAGCCCGCAGTAGACGGCGGAAAGCTCACGTTTGACTTTCAGGATGGCGCGCCCTCCCGCTTCTATTTTGAAGGAAAGACCGCGCGCCCCTATCAGGCGCTGCCCTGGCGTATTTCTCTGAGCTACCGCCTGAACGGTGTGGAAACACCGGCAGAGAAGCTGGCCGGGGCCGGCGGACTTATAGAGATCAATCTGGATGTACTGCCGAATCTGTCGGCCTCTAAATACAGCCGCAACAATCTGGTGCTTACAGCCGCTGCGGCCTTTAATGCGGATGATATCCTGTCTCTGGAGGCGCCGGGCGCAGAAGTGCAGCTGATCGGCAACCTGCGGACTGTGCTTTTTATGGTCCTGCCGGGAGAGGAACAGCACTTCACGATCCGTGTGGGTGCAGAGGACTTCTCATTCTCCGGTATGATCCTGCTGGCCGTGCCTGCCACGCTGAGCCAGCTGGAGCAGGTAGCCGATCTGCGCGAGGCCAAGGAGGATATTGAGGATTCTTACGATAAGCTGACGGATGCAATGGATAAGATCCTGGACTCTCTGGACGGCATGAGCGGGAGCCTGAATGCCACGGCAAATGGTCTGGATCAGCTCAATTCTGCCCGGGGGCAGATCTCCAGCGGCAAGCATGAGGTGTATGGGAAAGCGGATCTGGCGCTTGAGGATCTGGAGAATCTGGCTGCGGCACTGGAGCCTATGAACGGTCATCTGGACACGGCCTCGCAGGCGGTAGACGAGATCAGCACGGCAATGGGCTCGGTTTGTGATGAGGCGGTTTCTCTGCAGAAGGAGCTGAAGGATACTCGGAATGTCATCAGTAGCCTGAAGAGCGACCTGGATGAGCTGGACGACTTTCTGGATGATGTGAGTGGCCGGGGGAAAGGAACATTCCGTTCTCTTTCCGGGGACTTTGATGATCTGGGTACCAGCCTGAAAAAGCTCCAGAAGGCCATGAGCTCTATGAAAAGTGCGCTGAGCAGCCTGGACGATATTGAGGGCGAGGATGAAGTTACCGTCGAGGGCATGACGGTCAGCGAGATAGAGACTAATGTGCGGACGCTGGATGCTGCCTATGAGCAGTATGCCGCAGCAGTTGAGGGAATGGGCGGAACACCCAGCCCGGAGGGCTTTTATGAGGCTGTGCTGCTGCCGCAGTACGGCGGTAACGAGGCAGCGGCGCAGAAGGCCTACACTCTGTGGCAGTACTCGAAGACGGACGAATTTGCCAGCCGTATCGCGGCGGCTAAACAGGTGAACAGCTTGCTGGAGACGTTTAATATGACAGTCAGCCAGCTGCAGGCCCTGACTTCCGCGGTCAGCGAGGGGGCGGCTCCGGTCATGTCCGGCCTGGATTCTCTGTGCACGGCACTGGGCGACAGCGGCCTGTCCGGCGATCTGTCCAGACT
>CAKTGW010000222.1 GCA_934561725.1 uncultured Oscillospiraceae bacterium | reverse complement strand
CCCTACGACTTGGCTTACGGCCGCCTCATGGTCCTGAACGAGATCCTAAAGTCGGAGGGGCAGACAATCACGCAGAAAATGATCCTGAATAATCTTGACCAGTATCTGTACCACGGCTTTGGCGATGCCAGAAACCTGCTGACCTATCAGGAAGCATATCTGGGGAAACCCGGCACACAGCTGACCTCTCTGTTTCCCGGCTGGAAGGAAAACGGCGTTCTGGTCCCCTTCATCTATTCCGCCCAGTCCGGTCAGCATGTTCTGGAGCCTGCGGGCCGCGTAGCCCTGAGCAGCGACTATCAGGTGGAAATGAACCCCTACTGGATGCTGCCCGATTACTCGGTCACTCAGGATATAGACCACAGCGCCAAATATGTCCAGCTGCAGACGCTGACCTCCTATGAGGGCAAGACGACGGTGGACAAATACGGCGACTACTTTCTCAACCGGCTGAAGGTCCCCCAGTATATTCAGGCTGTGGATCTGGTGCATTTTCCCGGACTCAGCGTGAACTATATTGAGCTGCCGGACAGCGTGATGTATGTAGACACCACGGGTATGCCCAGCTCCAACGACGACTGGCTGCTGAATGGCCGCGGTCTGAAGGTAGCCAAGGGCTATATCGCAGCCGACGGCAACCCCCGCTATACCTCTGATGAAAACGGACTGCTGTACAATCTGGACAAGACCGAGCTTCTGGGCGTGCCCACCGGTCTGGCCAAGCTGGATGTGGGCAGCGAGATCACCCGCGTGATCCTCCCCTATCAGACAGAGCTGACCGAGTTGGTGCTGAATTTTGACGATATTGAGAGCCGTCCCGACATCAACTACGACCGGCTGAAGCGCAGCTGCCGTATTATCGTGCCGGACGACATGCTTTATAAATTTCTGGATGCAGAAAAAACCATACTCAAGCGCACCGGTCTTTCCGTTTATCCCGCCAGCCAGCGGGATCAGGGCTTTACTCTGCGCGGCGATTACCTGACGGATGCAAACGGCGTCTTGCTGGAGGTCAAGCGCAGCAATGTGCGCTGGCTGTCTCTGCCGGACTACATCACCGGCGTGAGCAGTACTGCCATGGATAAGCTGAGCGACAAGCTGCTTGTCCTGCTCCTTCCCCAGAACGGTGAGACCATCTCCTTTGCGGACAATTGCTTTGACAGCTACGAAAAGCTGACTATCGCCTGCTACTCTGAGAAGCAATGGGACGAAGCCAATGCACTGAAAGAGGAATATCCCGCGCTCCGGGTACGCATGGTCAATGTGCGCGATGACGGCTATACATATTTATATACTGATGACGGCGTTATTCTGCTCTCTGTCCCCAGCGGCATCACAGAATTCCGCGGCGTCATCCCCGATGGAGACAGCGGCATCCCCGTCACCGCCATCTGCGACAATGTATTCGAGGGAAGCTGGTCCTTGAAGTGGGTCATTCTGCCCGAGAGCACCAAGGCCATCGGCTATGAGGCCTTCAAGGACTGCACCAATCTGGAGGGCGTACTGATTGACAGCCGGAATTGGCTTCTGCTGTGCGAAAACGCCTTTGAAAACTGCTCTACCCTGCGTTTTGTGGCCAGCAATGCGCCGAATGTGGTTCTGGAGGACACGGAGCTTGCCCTGCCTGCGGATGATCTCTCCCCGTGGTATATGTTCCTGTACTGTCCTGCCAATTCCGAGTATAACGGCAACTGGACCTGGGTCTATGATGCTGACGGCACCATTTTGTCTGATCACTATGTTCTGCACGACTGCGGCGGCACCTATGTGCTCTACGGCGCAGATGAAAACGACGACGAATATCTTGCCCTGCGTTCCGGAAAAACCATCAGCGGCGATGTGCAGCTGCTTGAATCCACTGAAATGATTTTCCGCGAGGCCTTTAAGGACGCCCACTCCGTGG
This sequence comes from uncultured Oscillospiraceae bacterium, assembly GCA_934561725.1. Lineage (GTDB taxonomy): Bacteria > Bacillota > Clostridia > Oscillospirales > Oscillospiraceae > Heteroscillospira. Next base: position 1,140 of record CAKTGW010000222.1, on the reverse strand, counting down.
ATGGCAGCGGCTTTAACCTGAACTGGGATGAGCTGAACAACCTGAGCATTCTCTCCCGCGAGGCCTTTGCCTCCACTGATATAGGTCCTGTGCTCACACTTCCGGAGGATCTGGAGCTGCACGACGGCGTCTTTAAGAACTGCGGCAATCTGAGAGAGGTCACACTGCCCGGCTCTACGCCGGCAGACGGCATTATAATGTACGGCGACGAAATCTTTTCTGGATGTACGTCTCTGGAAAAGGTCACTCTGGGCGACTTCAGTACAAGCATAAGCTCCGCCATCGGCGGCCTGGTCTTTGCCGGCTGCGACAATCTGCGTGAGATCGTGTTTACCTGCAAGCAGCCGCCTGCTTTGCTCCCCTACTATGGTCTTACCTACTATTTCAATCAGGAACTGGAAGATGCCGGACTGCTGAAGATCACGGTCCCCGCCGGCTCAGAGACCGACTACATCCGCACTTGGCGGTACGGTTTCTGCGGCTTTGCCGCCGACGCGCTCCACTCGGCCTATCAGGTGATGTATGACAAGGTCCTCAGCGACATGAGCGGCTATGACTTTGAGACCGGCGAATGGCTCAATCCCTCCCAGGACGAGGTACGCGCCGAGCTGAACCGCCGCCTGCTGGAAAGCGAAAACCGCATCCGCGTGCTGCTGGGCATGGATACTGTGGATGAGATCACCCAGACTTATCAATACATTGTGGACAAGGAGAGCGGCTTTATCACCTTGGTCTCCACAAAAAATATCGGTACGTACACCGGCCTTACACCCGAAGAGCTGGAAATGCCCGATGGTTGGTCACTGGATATAATCGGCACCGGCGCCTTCCGGGAGAGCCCGGAGCTGCGCTGGGTCAGCATCCCGGATACGCTGATTTCTATTCAGCACAACGCCTTTGACGGCCTGAAATTCGACGAAGATGTCCCCTCGGACGGTCTGGTCCTGTTTCTGGACGGTGAACTGTTTGAGCTGCTCATCAGCCGTGAGGGAGAGCCCTTCTCCTTCGGTGTGGACGACAGCCGCGTAGAGCTTGTCTCTCTGCCGCTGATGAATGGGTATGAGGAGCTGTCCACCTATATTCAGCTCTGGACTCTGCCCATGGCCGGCTATTCCAGCGTTCAGAGCATGGAGAACGCCG
>CAKTGW010000221.1 GCA_934561725.1 uncultured Oscillospiraceae bacterium | reverse complement strand
GCGAAAAAAGTCCATGAAGCCGTGCTTCGGTGCCGCCGCGGAGCCGCTGCGTGGCAAAGACTTCGTCGCCCCGGCACAAAACAACATAGGGAATGATCTGCCGCCAGTCAGGATCCTTTTCAGCCTCGGGCCGCGGCAGAAAACGGTGATGCTTGAGAATGAGCTCCATGATCGCTTTGATATTTTCTGAGATCAGGCCGCGCTGTGTCAGATAGGGGCGCAGAAGACCGGTGGGAACGGCAAGTACCTGTTCGGTCGTATTGTGCATATGAATATCTCCATTTCATTTTTTGGCTCCATTTTAAGTTTAAAAACATGTTCCGTCAAGCCGGCATAATTGCAGGCGGACAAAAATAGTATGGAGCATGGAGGTGAGAGGATGGAGGCATTGGACATCCTTCCGAGGCGGATACTCAGAGAAGTTCTTCCCAGGGAGAAAGAGCTGTGCGAGATCCATCTGCGTTCCGGCAGCGTACCGGCGCTGCTCCTGCCTGACGGCAGTACATATTTTCTTTCCTGCGCGCCGCCCACGCCGGACGAGCTCTGGCGTATGGCGGAGAGTGCGGCGGGCGGAACGCTGTGCAGCTGCGGGAGTCAGCTGAGACACGGCTTTTTGAGTTTGCCCGGCGGAGCCCGGCTGGGCGTCTGCGGAACGGTCAATCTGGAGCGGGGAGAAGTGCGTTCCTACAGCGAGATCACATCGCTGTGCCTTCGTCTGCCGCGGCAGGCTATTGGCTGTGCGGAACAGCTGAAAAGCCTGTTTCAGGACGCATTTGTCTCCACACTGCTTATTTCACCGCCGGGGGGCGGAAAGACAACACTTCTGCGGGAAATGGTCCGTCTGCTGTCGTGCTCCGGAATGCGGATCGGGCTGGCGGATGAGCGCGGAGAAGTGGCCGCAGTATACCGGGGCATACCGCAGCTGGATGTGGGACCGAATACGGATGTGTTTACCGGCGCCCCCAAGGCATCTGCGGCTATGGCTTTGCTGCGGAGCATGAATCCGCAGGTGATCGCTCTGGATGAGATCACAGAAGAGGCGGATCTGGCGGCCTGCTCGGCCTGCTGCGGCTGCGGGGTGCAGCTGCTGGCCACGGCCCATGGAAGCTGTGCCGCTGAGCTGTACCGCCGGCCACTGTATGCCAAACTGCTGGACAGGCATATTTTTGCCCGATGCGTGGAGATCGGCATGCAGGACGGTGTGCGCAGTTATGAGGTGAAGGACCTTGATTAGGCTGGCCGGAGCCATAATGCTGATTTTGTCCGGCATGCAGATGGGGCGGATCGCCGCCGGGAAACTATGGGACAGAGCCGATGCTCTGCATGAACTGGCACATATGGCAGAGCTGCTGCGGGGAGAAATGGCTGCCCGCCAGAGCCTGCCGGCTGTTTGCCGGCGTTATGAGGGCCTGCCCGGCGCAGACGGCACATTTTTTCGCCTGCTGGCAGAGGAAATAGACAGGCCGGGAAAAGATCTGGAGGAGTATTGGCAAAGCAGTCTGAACGGCGCTTTCGGACAAGTTTTGAGCAGCAGGGAAATGTATGCGTTTCAAATGCTGGCCGGTGCTTTGCGTACCGGAGAGAGCTTTGATGCTCTGGCGCAGCGCTGTGCGGCCGGGATGGAAGAGGCCGCGGCAGCGGCCAGGGAAAAAGCCCGGCAGGACAGCCGGATGTGGACAGGACTGGGGCTTGCCGCGGGCGCGGCACTGGCAGTGCTTCTGATTTAATACCGAATACCGTTTCAGCCCCGGGGCTGAAAGGAGGAGACATGGAAGTTGATCTCATCTTCAAAATTGCGGCGATCGGCATTCTGGTGTCGGTGCTGAATATTCTGCTCAGCCGTTCTGGCCGGGAGGAACAGGCGCTGATGACTACGATCGCAGGGCTGCTGGTGGTACTGGTCATCATTGTGCAGGAGATCAGTGAGCTGTTTGAGCTGATCCGCACATTGTTCGGGTTTTGAACATGCTTTTGGCGGTCAAAGCATCAGGATTGGCTCTGGTCGTATGCGTATGCATGCTTCTGATCAAAAAGCGCGCACCTGAACAGGCCCTGCTGATGGCAGCGGCAGCGGCTGTGATTTTTTGTGCGGCAGTTCTTCCTGCGGCGGGAGTACTGACAGCCCTGTGCCGTGAATGGGCCGGTATCGGAGCAGTATCCGATGCATCTGCTGCTCCGGTGGCAAAATGCGTCGGTCTGGGCCTGCTGACCCGGCTGAGTGCGGATCTGTGCCGGGACAGCGGCAGTGCTGCGCTGGCCTCCGCAGTGGAGATCGTGGGATGCGTATGTGCTTTGCTGGCGGCAAGTCCGCTGGCAGTTATACTGTTTGAGATGCTCGGAGGGATACAGTGAGAAAGCTGCTGTTTTTTCTTCTGCTGAGTTATGCGCTGGCTCTTCCGGCCCATGCGCAGGAGAGCACGCTGCAGATACTGGATACAACAGAGCTGGAGCAGGCGCTGCCGGATGCAGCAGAAGAAATCTATGGGAATCTGCCGGTGGATGCGTCTGCATGGAATGATGCTGCGGGAAAGCTGCTTCGCTGGATAGGAGAAAATGCCCTGCCGGTTTTCCGTCATGCTCTGGACAGTGCGACAACGATCATGACGATCCTGCTGCTCTGTGCAGCGGCAGAGAGCGTTGCAGACAGCCGCGGGATAAACTGCATCGCACTGGGGGGCGCGCTGGGGATCTCGGCAGTGGCGGCAGGCGATGTGAGTGCATTTATCGGATTGGGCCAGCACACCGTAGAAACGCTGAGCGAATTTTGCACACTGCTTCTGCCGTGCATTGCTTCTGCCGGGGCAGCGGCCGGAAATCTGTCCTCATCCGGGGCAATGTACGCAGCAACGGCGCTGTTTATGGATGTGCTGCTGACGCTGTCTGCCGGCTTTATTATGCCTTTGATCTATGTGTATATCGCTGCGGTCACAGCCCGGGCGGCATTGGGAACAGAGGCCTTGTCTGCTGCTGTCCGTGTGACGCAGTGGACATGTACTGCGGTGCTGACCGTATTGGTGACGGTGTTCACTGCCTATTTCGGTATTACCGG
>CAKTGW010000220.1 GCA_934561725.1 uncultured Oscillospiraceae bacterium | reverse complement strand
ATCGTCAGTCAGCTTCTGCATGTCCTTTTCCATGTTTTTCATATCGTCCTCAGTGATCTCGGACTTTTTCTTCATGGCCTTGAACTGTTCCATTGCATCCCGGCGGACATTGCGTACCGCAACCTTGCCCTCTTCACCGTACTTGCGTACCAGCTTGACCAGCTCTTTTCTGCGCTCTTCCGTAAGCTGGGGGAAGGAAAGACGGATCACCGAGCCGTCGTTGGTCGGATTGATGCCGATATCAGAGGCCAGGATCGCCTTTTCAATCGCCTTCAGGGCTGATTTATCCCAGGGCTGGATGGCCAGAGTGCGGGCATCCGGCGTAGAGATGGATGCGATTTGCTGGATAGGAGTCGGAGTTCCGTAATAATCCACCGTCACCTGGTTGAGCACCGCCGCATTGGCCTTGCCGGCACGGACGGAATCGAACTGCTCCTCCATATATTCAATGGATTTCTTCATCTTGCGCTCAAAATCTTTGTATTCGTCCTTATAATTCATCTGTTCTTCCTCCTTAGCTTTCTACAATAGTACCGATCTTCTCGCCCAAAACAGCCCGTACAATATTCTCGGGATCCTTCAGAGCGAAAACAAGCACGGGAATGTGGTTGTCCATAGCCATGCTGGTAGCGGTAGAGTCCATAACAGCCAGATGCTTGGCCAGAACATCGTCATAGCTGATATGATCATAGCGCACAGCAGCAGGATCCACCGCCGGGTCTGCACTGTATACACCGTCGATATTTTTCGCAAGCAAAATTGCCTCTGCATTGACCTCAGCTGCCTTAAGCACTGCGGCTGTATCTGTAGAGAAGAACGGGCAGCCTGTGCCGCAGCCGAAAATGACCACACGGCCCTTGCTGAGGTGACGAATCGCCCGCAGGCGAATGTACGGCTCAGCTACAGCGCGAATCTCCAGCGCCGTCTGCACGCGCACCTCAACGCCTTGCTGCTCCAGCACATCGGCCAGCGCCAGGCAGTTCATTACGGTGGCCATCATACCCATATGGTCTGCACGGGTACGCTCGATCTTTCCGCCGCCGTCCTTTACGCCGCGCCAAAAGTTGCCGCCGCCGACAACAATGCCGACCTCAACGCCCAGATCAACACATTTTTTTACGGCCTTGCAGACGTTCTCAACAATATCAAAGTCAAATCCTCTTTTTTTGTCTCCGGCAAGCGCTTCACCGCTGATTTTCAGCAGCACGCGCTTATAAACAGGCTTCACTTCACCCATCGCTCTGCTCCTTTCAATTGTTGTTCCTATTTTAATATATTTTTTCGATATTTAAAAGCCAAAATAACAGCTTATGACAAAAAAGTCTAATTACACCGCTATTCTATAGCCGATTTACTATATCATAGTTCCGCCCTTTTTTCAAGAGCACCATTCCGGAATCCATCACCCTCTATAAAAGTATGCCCCCTGCATATCAGCAGTGTATTATTAAAAAAGAGCGGTGTTTAAAAACACCGCTCTTTTTAGCCGCTCATGATGCGCGGTTCAAAAACCATACGCCCAGATTCAGATAAGCCGCAAAGACAGACCAAATCAAATAAGGCAGCTGAAGCCGCTCCGCAGTCTTGTCCAGCGCTGAAAAGGCCTTGATCATTTTCGTAAGCGAAAGGATCATCAATCCCAGCCAGAACAGGGCGAACAGCCGGAACTGCAGGGCAAAGAACCACAGGCTCCATCCCCAGTTCAGGATCAGCTGAAGTGCGTACAGACTAAGCGCCCCGCTCCGCGCCGGCCTTTCGGTCAGCCAGATCCGTGCCGCGCCGCTCCCCAACAGGATATACAGCAGACTCCACGCCACAGGGAACAGCCAGGACGGCGGAGTCAGCGGCGGCTTGCTCAGCTGTGCATACGCCGGCATTCCCCGGGCTACTGCCAGAGCGGACAGGCCGCCCCCTGCCAGAGTCAGCACAATAAAGAACAGATAAGCTGCATATTTTTTACGCTTCATACCATCACCACATATCCGATCAGATAGTGATAGTTTATGTCTGTATTTTCAAAAATATGTGACTGGGATCAATGCTCCACTTGCAGCCAGCGGGCGGCAAAATAGGCATAAGCAGCGCTGCCCCGATACAGAACGCTGTCGTCAAATACAGCTCTGGGATGGTGCTGCGCATAGGCAAAGCCTTCCGCCGGGCTGCCGGTCGACAAAAACAGGCCAACCGTCGGTACCTTGCAGCTCACGAAAGCAAAATCCTCACTTCCGCCGCTGATCTTTGGTCCGCCCAATGCGGCCATAGACAAAGCGTCCTCCCCCAGCAGCTCCTGCATGCAGCTCATGGCCCAGGGCGCCAAAACGCTGTCGGCCAGCATGGGCGGGCAGAAATCAAAGAATTCTACAGTCACCTTTGTGCGCAGAGCGCCGCCAACGCCCTGGCTGATCTCAGAAATGCGGGTCTTGATCCTTTTGTTGACCTGTACATCCGCTGTCCGTATGGTCCCGCGCATTTCAACGCTGTCCGGAATAATGTTGGAAGCTTCGCCGCCGCGGAAAATTCCCGTAGTGATCACACCAAGCTCATCCGGCGCCAGTTCACGGCTGTTGATCTCCTGCAGCGCCAGATGAATATGCGCCGCAGCTGTTATGGGATCCACTGCCAGATGCGGCATGGCGCCATGTCCGCCCTTTCCCTGTAGCACAATACGGAACTGCTGACAGGACGCCGTACCACTCCCGGCTGCGGGTACCAGCACAGTGCCGCTTTTCAGCGGCAGAGACGGGACCACATGGATCATCATTGCCGCGTTTACCTTCGGCTCCTCCAAAACACCAGCCTCAATCATATCGGCTGCCCCCTGAAAGATCTCTTCAGCGGGCTGGAACATCAGCTTCACCTGCCCAGCCAGTTCTGACTCATGCTCCTTCAGCAATCTGGCCGCGCCCAACAGCATAGCCGTATGCATATCATGTCCGCAGGTATGGGCCCGCTCGCAGGTCGATGCGAAGGGCAGGCCGCTGTCCTCCTGCATGGGCAGCGCATCCATATCCGCACGAAGCGCAACGCAGCGCCCCGGCAGCGCACCCGCA
>CAKTGW010000219.1 GCA_934561725.1 uncultured Oscillospiraceae bacterium | reverse complement strand
GCCCAATTCCATCAGCTCACGCCGGATCTCGCTCAATTCCGCTTCTGACTCTGCCCGCTCGATCTCGTCCAGCACGCTGCCAAGATACTCCAGCTCACGTGCACCGTCTGCGATCAGGCCGGTCAGATGCTGCTCGGCAGCCTTGGCTTTATTGTAGCTCTTATAATACTCCGCCGCATTTTGCTGCGGCGTCTTCATGAAGTCCAGCTGTACCTGGACCACAGGCAGGGCCTCATCATAGAAGTCCTCACACTCCAGAATGCGGTCCCCTTTTTTGATCCGGTACATATTGGCCGTGATCAGGTCTCCGCTATGCTTGAGCGCCTCACGTGCGGCGGTCTTTTTCAGTTCCTCACGCTGCGTTTCCAGCTTGCGGCGAAGCCTCTCATAGCGCGTTTTTACACCTTTGAGCAGCTCTTTGGACCGGTGGCGCATCCGCTCCGCCCGGGCCCGTTTGAGATAGAATGCCTCTATAAGCCGGGAGAAATCCGGATATACCGCACTTTCCGCAGCATCTCCATACTGACCGATCGCCATAAATGAAAAATCCCGCGGCCGGTCATCCTCAAGGAGCATATAGGGCGTAAACTCCCCTGCTGCCACGCTCTCCGCCAGAGCCTCCATCGCAGCGGGAAAATCCTGCTGCTGTTCCGGACGCAGCTCGCCGATCAGCGGGCTTGTCTCTCCGAAGCAGCGGTAGCACAGCTCACGGCATATCAGCGGAGACAAGCCGGAAAAGGTATCCAGCAGCCATTTATCCGCATGCAGCTGACGATCCGCCTGCTGCCACAGTGCAGTGCGTTCTTCACAGCGAAGAAACGAAGGCTTACTCTGCTCTGGCGGCAGACGGTAGATCAGTCCCGGCAGGATCTGCCGGACTGTGCTCATCTCATGATCCACTCTGCGCAGACAATCGATGATCCGTCCATCGCCGCCGACCAGAATAAAATTCGTGCTGCGTCCGATCATTTCCAAAATGCACTTTTTCTTTGAGGGGACGCCCAATTCATCGTAGGTATCCACGGTCATCACGAGCATGCGCTCGTCTCCCGGCTGCTCCAACGATGTGATCACGCCGCCCTGCAAATGCTTGCGCAGCAGCATACAGAACATAGGCGGTGTTTTGGGATTTTCAAATTTCTCCTCTGTCAGATGGACACGTGCGCTGCCCACTGCCGCAGACAGCAGCAGGCGAACATTCTCCCTGCCGCCGCGCAGAGAGAGAATGATCAGATCCCGCTCCGGCATCTGTACTTTATCAATCTTCATTCCCGCAAGCTTTGGGGCAAGCTCCCCATTCAGCGCCCGCAGGCAAATCGCATCCAGTGGCATCCTATTCGTCCTCCATGATCCAAGCAAACAGCTCGTTCAGGCGCGCATGCTCTCCCCGCAGATACAGCCAGCCAAACAGCGTCTCCAGTCCGGTCGCCGCGTGATATTCCGAGACGGTAGCCCGGTTGGGCGCAGCATGCGTACGCGTGTTCCGCCCCCGCTTGAACACGGCTGTTTCTTCCTCAGTCAGGCGCGGGAGCAGCTTCTCCGCCGCACGGGCCTGAGCCGGTGCCTTGACCAGTTCTACCGTTGCCCTGTGAAGATTCTGTACTTTGCTCAGGCCATGGGCACAAAGCCGCGTCCGAACCATCAGCTCATAAACGCCGTCACCCACATGAGCCAGTCCAAGCGTGCTGATCGCACCCAGCTCCTGTTCGGAAAACCGGGGATCGAAATAATCCATCAGGGCTGCACCTCCTCGTCTGCCGGGGCAGGCTCGTCCAGAGGCAGGCTCTCCTGATAGGTCTCCATGGGCGCACCGCCGCGCATCTGCATTTCCTGCCACTGTTCGCGGGTGATCAGGATCTGCCGGGGCTTGGAGCCCTCATAGGGGCCGACCACGCCGATCTCCTCCATCTGATCCACGATCCGCGCCGCACGGGAATATCCCAGCTTCAGCCGCCGCTGGAGCATGGACACGGAGGCCTGCTTTACATCCAGGATCACATCTACGGCCTGGGGAAGCAATTCATCGAAATCATTCTCCGGCTCCGGAGCGGCGCTGCGGCCGCCATCGCTCTTTCCGCTTCTATCCTTATCCGCGGCAGCCTTTTCGATCTGTGCCAGAATATCCTCACTATACTGCGCTTCGCTGCCTGCCTTGATAAACTCTATAATTTTTTCCCGCTCTTCGTCAGAGACAAAAGCGCCCTGCACACGCAGAGGCTTACCTACCCCCAGCGGTGCATAGAGCATATCGCCCATGCCGATCAGCTTCTCTGCTCCCGGTGCATCCAGAATGATCCGGCTCTCCAGAGAGCTGGATACTGCAAACGCAATGCGGCTGGGGATATTTGCTTTCATCAGGCCGGTGATCACGTCTGCCGAAGGCCGCTGTGTGGCAATAACCAGATGCATACCGGCCGCACGGCCCATCTGAGCCACGCGGCAGATACTCTCTTCCACTTCCTTAGAGGCCACCAGCATCAGATCTGCCAGCTCATCGATCACGGTAACGACCTGGGGCAGCGTCTGCTCACCGTTTCGTTTCTGGTATTCATTATAGGTTGCAAGGTCGCGCACGCCCACCTCTGAAAACAGGCGGTAACGCTTGAGCATTTCTACCACAGCCCACTGGAGTGCTCCGGCCGCCTTCTTCGGATCTGTGACTACCGGTACATACAGATGCGGAATCCCATTATAAACACCAAGCTCAACCATTTTGGGGTCGATCATGATGAAGCGAACCTCTTCCGGGCTGGCCTTGTACAGCAGTGAGATGATCAGTGAATTCATGCATACGGATTTACCCGAACCCGTAGTACCTGCGATCAGCAGATGGGGCAGCTTGGAGATGTTGCCCACAATGCAGTTGCCGCCAATGTCCTTGCCAATGCCGAAGCTGAGCTTGCTCTTGGCATTGCGGAAGGCTGCGGAATCAATAATATCGCGCAGATAGACCGTGCTCACGATCTTATTGGGCACTTCAATGCCCACAGTCGCGATCTTATCGGGGATCGGAGCAATGCGCACACTGGATACGCCCAGAGACAGCGCCAGATCTCCCGCCAGATTTGTGATCTTAGCCAGCT
>CAKTGW010000218.1 GCA_934561725.1 uncultured Oscillospiraceae bacterium | reverse complement strand
TCAGGCCATGTATTACTTCGTGTCCGGCTTCACCTCTAAGCTGGCCGGCACCGAGCGCGGCATCACCTCTCCCGTGCCCACCTTCTCCACCTGCTTCGGCGCTCCCTTCCTGCCCCTGGATCCCTCTATCTATGCAGAGATGCTGAGCGAGAAGGTCGAGAAGTCCGGCGCTAACGTATACCTGGTCAACACCGGCTGGAACGGCACCGGCAAGCGCATGAAGCTGGCCTATACCCGTGCTATGATCACCGCTGCCTTGACCGGCGAGCTGGAGAAGGCAGAGTTCGTGAAGGATTCCTACTTCGGTGTTTCCGTTCCCACGACCTGCCCCAATGTTCCCGACGAGATCATGGTTCCCGAGAAGACCTGGGAGGACAAGGCTGCTTATGCAGAGACCGCTAAGAAGCTGGCTGCTTCCTTTGTTGAGAACTTCAAGAAGTATACTCACATGCCCAAGGAAGTTGTAGACGCAGGTCCCAAGGCCTAAGCATTTTATAAAAAGCGTTTTTGCAGGGACGCCGCATATGCGGCGTCCCTGTTTTTAAGGAGTTGAACTATTTGCCCGAAAAGCAACAGATGTCGCAATCTCTGATCCTGGGCGTCCTGCTGGCGCTGGCCGGCGGTATGCTGGACGCTTATACGTTTCTCTGCCGGGGCGGCTTTTTCGCGACTGCTGAGACCGGCAATATAGTCATGCTGGGAATCAGTGCCGCGCAGGGCGAGTTCCAGCGTGCGTTTTATTACATTCTGTCCATCGCATCCTTTTCCATTGGTATTTTCACAGCCGAGGTGCTGACCTGTCTGGACGACTGCATGCGCCTGCATTGGCGCCAGTGGGGTCTCCTTCTGGAGTGCGCCTTCCTGCTGTTTTTGTCTACACTTTCCGATGAATATAACCTGCTCGTGTGCCTGCTGGTCTCTTATATCAGTGCGATCCAGTTGGAAACCTTCCGCAAATTTCACGGGCTGAACTGCGCAACGACCATGTGTACAGGCAACCTGCGCAGCGCCTCTGAGGCAGTTTATAAGCGCATGTTCAAGCATGGTAAGCCCGGCGCCTATGTCCACTACGCCCTGCTGGCCGCCTTTGCGACCGGTGCCATGATCAGTGGATTTATGGCCGATTATCTCGGCAACTACACTGTGCTGCTGGCATGTATTCCTCTGGTTGCCAGCTTCCTTTTCATGTTTATAGAAGAAGATATTTTCCATCGCGGATAAAAATATAAATAAACCGCCGTCCGATGCTGCAAACACCGGGCGGCGGTTTTGGTATTATACAGTGTTTTTTACAGCTTCCAGCCGGCAACCTCCTCGCGGCCGCTGATGAAGCGGCGGTAGATGCCATCCTGCTGTATGAGCTGCTCGTGGGTACCCCGCTGTGTGATCCGTCCCTGATCGAGCACCAGGATCTGATCGGCGCTGCGGACTGTTTTCAGCCAGTGGGCGATCATGAGGATGGTCTTGTTATTTGTCAGGGCCTCTATGGCTTTTTGCAGGCGGTCCTCATTTTCCGGATCCACATTGGCTGTAGCTTCGTCCAGAATGATGATCGGCGCGTCCTTCAGCATGGCACGGGCGATGGAAATGCGCTGCTTTTCACCGCCGGAGAGGGAAGCACCGCCTTCACCGATGACCGTATTGTAGCCATCCGGAAGGGCCTGGATAAAATCGTCGCAGCAGGCCTTCTTTGCGGCTTCCACGACCTGCTCATGGGTGGCCTCCGGGCAGCTGAACCTGATGTTGTTCTCAATGGTATCGGCAAAGAGATAGACGTTCTGAAAGACCATGCTGATCTGATCCATGAGCGATTCCAGCGTATAGTCCCGCACGTCAGTACCGCCGATTTTTACACTGCCGCTGTCCACATCCCAGAAACGGGCCACAAGATTGCAGAACGTGGTTTTTCCGCTGCCGGAGGGGCCGATGATGGCGGTGGTCGTCTTATCGGGCAGCGTTACACATATATCGTGGAGGATCTCCTTTTTCTCATAGGAGAAGCTCACGTGGTCAAAGACAATGTCGTGCTTGGCCGGGGAGACAGGTTTGCCCTTCTCATCCATCTGGGGCATCTGCTCCGTCTCCATCGTGCGGTCGATGGCGGCACCGGCCAGCCGAAGCATGGAAACACCCATGCCGAAAAGCTTGACCTGGCTGAAAATCAGGAAGGACACGATCAGCGTCATCAGTGCATTGGCCAGCGTCATGCTGCCGTTTATCCAGAACAGAACAGCGGCGAGCATCATGGCCGTACCGGCAATTTGCAGAACGGCTTCTTGGACTGCGGTATAGGGAGTCATGACGCTTTCCACTTCCAGATTGCTCCGGCGGTTATACTCCAGTGCATCCTGCAATTTTTTGTCGCCTTTGCCGGTCAGATTAAAGGATTTGACCACACTCATGCCTTGTATAGTCTCCAGAACGGCCTCAATAAGTGCTGTCTGGGATTTTTGAGTATCGTCCGCAATGGCGGCGGATTTTTCTCCATGGCAGAGACCACACATAGATAGAGGAGAATACCGGCCAGTGCGATCAGGCCGATGCGCCAGTCAAAGATCAGGATCACGGCCGTAAATACGGCGGTGGTGATCAGGCCGCTGAGAATGTTGACCAGTACAATGGGCACCATAGTCTCGATCGTGCTGACTACAGTTGTGCAGACACCGGAGAGCTGCCCCACGCTGTTGGCGTTAAAAAAGCCCATAGGCACGCTTTTCATGCGATCGGCAATGGAAATACGGCGGTCAGCCGCCATGAAATAGCCCGCATGGGTCTGATACATCTTGGAGATACTGGCGGTGAAAGCGCCGCCGAAAATACTGATGAGCTCAAAAACCAATGCCAGCCAGGCGGTTTTTCCGGACTGCTCACCACAGGTCAGAGCAAGAACGACCAGATAGATGGCGCCAACCTGGAACATTTGCAGTATGGCGTTCACAAAGCTGACCCAGACGGATCTATTAATATTTTTTCTTTCTTCTCCGGCAAACTGCCAGATTTTTTTGAATGTTTCGATCATGCCGTTTCACCATCCTTTGCGCCCATATGCGCCTGCCACATTTCCCTGTAAAGGGGACTGCTTTCCAGC
>CAKTGW010000217.1 GCA_934561725.1 uncultured Oscillospiraceae bacterium | reverse complement strand
TGCTCCGCGGTGTTGCTAAAAAGGATGTTGAGCGTGGTCAGGTTCTGGCTGCTCCCAAGACCATTCACCCCCACACCAAGTTCAAGGGCCAGGTTTACGTCCTGTCCAAGGAAGAGGGCGGCCGTCATACTCCCTTCTTCAACAACTATCGTCCTCAGTTCTATTTCCGTACCACTGACGTGACCGGCGTTATCTCTCTGCCCGAGGGCACCGAGATGTGCATGCCCGGCGATAACGTCGATATGGACGTTGAGCTGATCACCCCCATCGCTATCGAGGCTGGTCTGCGTTTCGCTATCCGCGAGGGCGGCCGTACCGTCGGTTCCGGTGTTGTTATCGGTATCAACGAGTAATTGATCGATCCTTTAAAGGGCATAGCTTCGGCTATGCCCTTTTTTAGTGCTGGAAAAAGCAGCGGCGTCCCTGTAGGGATACCGCTGCTTTTGAGCTTCTTTGAAAAATACAGAAAAGACTTGACTTCCGGACGGGCAGCATTTACCATCATTTGAGAGCGTGCATAAAACCATCCAGACTGGTAGAATGAATATCGCCGGCAATGAGCCGTCCTTTGGAGGTATATAGCGCAGCGATCACCGTGTCATTTCCGGTGTAGTTGGTGACAACATAGGTGTACATCTGTACCTCTGTACCACAGTAATTTTCCAGATCAAAGCCCTGCTGCTTTTGCAGCTTGTTGTATTCCTGATAAACGCCGGTAAATGCTCTGGGGATCAGAACATCTTTTTCGGTTTCGGAATCGGCGTCAACCTCCCAACCTAATTTTTGGAGATATGCGACACGCTCTTCGGTAGTCTCCAGCTTTTTACTGCCAAAGGTGCTCTCGTCATCACCGTGGCTGAAAAGCAGGATCAAGCCGATCAGCAGAGCGGCAACGGCCAAAATGATGCATACTGCCGTGCGCCGATTGAATTTTACAGTTACAAAATACATTTTATCCCCTCCCGGAACAAGCTTATTCGCCGGCAGGGAGGGGTATGCTTTCGGGGTGGAATATATGCTGCTGCGTTTGGATAAGTTTCTCTCAGATACAGGCAAGGCTTCCAGAAGAGAGGCGAAGGCGCTTTTAAAGGCTGGACGGATCACGGTGGATGGCGTTGTTTGCCGCGCGGGGGACAGAAAGCTGGATCCTCAGAGAGAAACGGTCTGTATGGACGGTGAAAAGCTGAATTTTGCGGTAAACCGCTACTTCCTTTTGTATAAGCCTCTGGGCGTCATTACTGCAACAGAGGATAGAGAGCAAAAAACAGTGCTGGATATTTTACCGCCGGAGCTGAAGCGTTTGGGACTTTTTCCGGTCGGACGTCTGGACAAGGATACAAGCGGCCTGCTGCTCCTGACTGATGACGGCGACTATGCGCATAAGGTGATTTCGCCCAAAAATCATGTGCCAAAGGTTTATCTGGCTCGGGTAGACAGGCCACTGGAGGCTGGTGATCCGCTCCGGTTTGCGGAGGGAATCACTCTGGCAGATGGCACGTGCTGTATGCCGGGGAAGCTGGAGATCCTTGAGCCCTGTCTGGGGCGGGTCACGATCCATGAGGGGAAATATCATCAGGTGCGCCGGATGCTGGCAGCCTGCGGAAAACATGTTATTGCACTGCACAGGCAGTCTGTCGGGCGCCTGGCCCTGCCGGAAAATATGGAACCCGGCAGTGTGTGGGAATTGACTGCCGATGAGGCCGGTCAGGTATTTCTTCAGGATGATTGAGTAAAACAGGAGCTGTCTGTATCAGACAGCTCCTGTTGCTGCTTTTAAAACAAATTATTTTCCGTGGTGTGAATGATTTCAGGCGGTGAGTCGGCACAGACGGAAAGAATATAGCTCTGGTGCTCTGAGGTATACAGCTGAAGGCCGTTTGGGGGCGAGGCGGGATCCAGCTCTGCCCGGAGACCGACACCCAATGCTTTGCCCAGAGCTTCCTTCCGGGTCCAGAGCTGCCAGAAAAGGCGGTCATCGCCGGAAGAGGCATATTCTTTCGGCGTAAAGAAGAGCCGCGCAGCGCGCATTCTGGCCGGGCGCAGCCGCTCAATATCTACACCACAATCTGTGCCCGAAAGAAGAACAGCGACAGCGCCGCGGGTGTGGGAAAGGCTGAAGGAATAGCCGGGAATATAGGGCTTTTTACCGGAAGTTCGCTGAATTTCAATTTGCTGCGGAGCTGTTCCGCTCTGTCTGGACAGTATCAGGCGAAGCAGGGCTTCGGCCAGTGCGCCCTGCTTGCATCGATCCGGAGGGAGTGCGGCCAGCGTATGCAGCCGTGCAGAGGGGAGCAGAGAGCACAGCTCCTGAGACAGTGCTGTGCCGCTGTACGCACAGACAAAGCATTGTACAGACATGGCTTATCCTCCTCTTATGCCGATAGTACATCACATTATAGATGCTTTCTGCCAAAAAGTACAGATGTACTTTTCCCCGCTGAGCTGCACAGATTTGACTTACCGGAAAATAGGAGAGAAAAGTTGATTTACACTTGCGCGGAGTACATAAAACTGCCGGAGTTCTATTGACTTTAAGCACAAAAAAAGTTAAAATATTTGTTACTGTGTGAAACTAGGACAAAATATTTGGAGTGATTTTTATGCCATACTATGGACTCAACCAGCTGCGTGAAATGTTTCTGAGCTTCTTTGAGAGCAAGGGACATCTCCGTCTGCCCAGCTTTTCACTCATTCCTCAGAACGATGCGTCCCTTCTGCTCATCAACTCCGGCATGGCGCCTATGAAGCCCTGGTTTACCGGAGAGCAGGAGCCGCCCCGTCACCGTGTAACCACCTGCCAGAAGTGCATCCGCACCGGCGATATTGAAAATATCGGCCATACTGCCCGCCACGGCACATATTTTGAGATGCTGGGCAACTTCTCTTTCGGTGATTATTTCAAGAATGAGGCGATCCACTGGGCATGGGAGTTCCTGACTTCTCCCGAGTGGGTAGGACTTGACCCCAACAGACTCTATCCTTCTGTTTTTGCCGGAAACGAGACGACTCCCGCTGATGAGGAGGCTTTCCGCATCTGGAATGAGGAGATCGGCATTCCTGCCGAGCGTATTTTCAAGTTCGGCAAGGAGGATAACTTCTGGGAGCATGGCTCCGGTCCCTGCGGCCCCTGCTCCGAGATCTATTACGACCGCGGTGAAAAGT
>CAKTGW010000216.1 GCA_934561725.1 uncultured Oscillospiraceae bacterium | reverse complement strand
TGGTAGACCACCAGTCCCTGTCCAAGACAGCCGCTGCGGGAGTCCACGGCCAGTACACGGCGGCCAGGATGTGCGGCCAGATCCGGCTCCAGAAGCGTGATCGCCGCAGCTGCATTGGAGAAGGTAGAACTCAATGCAGAAGAAAAACCGATGTACAGCACATCCTTCCCGTCAGCAATGTAGCTGCGGAAAGCGGATAGAAAGGCATCGACATTGACTGCCGAGGTCATGGCCGTTTTCCCCTCGCGAAGGGCGTTATAAAAGGCCGGCGCCGAAATCTCGCGCCAGTCCAGATAATTTTGATAGCTTACGCCGTCCAGCATGACTGTAAGCGGAAGAACCTCAATATTCAGCTGTTCACACAGGTCAGCAGGCAGATCACAAGAAGAATCCGTCAGGATAACATAGTCGCTCATGCTCATTGTGCCTCCAATATACCATCTCTATTATATATGGTATCATACCACTTAAATCACAGCATGTCTAGATAGAGCTTGCCATATTCAAAGGCGGAGGCGGTAAAACTGAGATCGGCGTCCATGGCATTGCGCATCAGTGCGGAAAATTCGGCCGGTTTGGCGTATAGGGCAAGAGCACGGTCCAGAGCGCCCAGCATATCGGCAAGGTCAAAGCACGAGAAGCTGAAGCCGGTTCCATGACCGGTATACTGATTGTATGGGAGAACAGTGTCTCGAAGGCCGCCGGTTTCGCGTACGATAGGCAGCGCACCATAGCGCATGGCCAGCATCTGGGCTATGCCGCATGGCTCAAAGCGGGAGGGCATGAGAAAAAGATCGGCTCCTGCATAGATCCGGTGGGCAAGCCCTTCATCGTAGGTGAGAATGGCGCGGAAGCGATCCGGATGCCGTTCGGCTGCGCTGCGCAGAAAGCTCTCATATCCGGGATCCCCGGTGCCCAGGAGGACAAAGCTGAGATCCCGGGAGAGTATGGATTCCAAAGCGGGCAGGACCAGCTCAAAGCCCTTTTGGGCGGTGAGGCGGGAGACCATGGCCAGCAGGGGGCGGTCATATGCCAAGCCCAATTCACTGCACAGCGCCGCCTTGCATTGGCGTTTGCCCTCCGGCGAAGCGGCTGTATAGTGGGCGGACAGCAGCGGATCAGCGGCGGGATCAAAGCTCAGCAGGTCGATCCCATTCACGATGCCTGTGAGTTTCCGGCCGCAGGCGCGGAGAATGTCCTGCAAGCCGCATCCGTATTCGGCGGTACAAATTTCGCGGGCGTAGCTGGGACTGACGGTGTTGATCCTGTCGGCAAAAATGCAGGCGGATTTCATAAGGTTTGCGCCGCCGTCCAGCTCCAGATATTCCCAGGGGCGGGAGAGCGGATCGATATTCAAAATATCGCACAGAAGCGCCATGCTGCACCGGCCCTGATAGGCAATGTTGTGAATAGTGAAAACAGTACGGATGTTTTCCAGTGCTGTCCCGGCGTATTGAGTACGCAGCAGCATGGGAATGGCAGCTGTGTGCCAGTCGTTGCAGTGAATCACAGAGGGGATAAAGCCGATATGCTGCAGTGCTTCCAGAACAGCACGGCAGAAAAAGGCATATTGTTCAATCCCAAACGGATCCGGCTCATAAATCGTCCGGCCAAAGTAATATTCGTTGTCGATGAGATAGACGGGGCGCTTCTCAAGATACAGCAGCTCGATCCCCACATATTGATGCCGCCAGCCGAGGTCTATGTAAAAATCGGTCAGATGCTGAAAATGGGAGCCATATTTCTCCTTGATGGTGCGGTGACAGGGGAGAATAAGCCGTGCGTCGAAGCCCAGCTTGCGCAGTGTGGCGGACAGGGTACCCACAGCATCTGCCAGACCGCCGGTTTTTGCCAGCGGCATACATTCGGCAGCGGCGATAAGAACGCCGGGCAGTGTATTCATTTCTTTTGCTGCGGCCAGCTTTTTTAAACGGCGGCGATAGGTCTGAAGAGTCATTTTCGTTTTCCTCGCTTTCCGGATGGGATGAATTCATAGTACAGACAGCAGTTGGCCGGCAATGCAGCAGCGGCACAGCAACTGTAACCGTAAAAACCGTTGAAATGCACCGGAAGCTCCGTTTTAACTGGGGTGCCGCTGCCGCCGAAAATACGCTCGTCACTGTTCAGGATGAGTTTGAGTCTGCCGGGTGCATCCATACCAAACATAAAATCGTCGTAGGACACAGGCGTAAAATTGCAGATACAGACGATAGAACGGCAGCGGGGGGCCATACGCATAAAGGCAATGCAGCTGCGGGTGTTGTCTGCCACATTAAGCCAGCGGAAGCCTGTCCAGCTGTTGTCCTCCCGATAGAGACTGGGATGCGCGCGATAGAATCGATTCAGGCAGCGCACAAACTCCTGCATGGCGCTGTGGAGCGGATAGCGCAGGAGAAACCAGTCCAGCTCACGGGCATAGTCCCACTCAATGAATTGGGCGAATTCGCCGCCCATAAATCCCAACTTTTTACCCGGATGTGCATATTGATAGGCGTACAGAGTCCGCAGTGCGGCAAACTTCTGCTCATAGGTGCCGAACATTTTGTTTATCATACTTTTTTTCCCGTGTACGACCTCATCGTGGGAAAAGGCCAGAATATAGTGCTCATTGAAGGCGTACATCATGGAAAAGGTCAGCTTGTTGTGGTGATGGCGGCGGAAAAGGGGATCCATGGAGAAATAATCCAGCGTGTCGTGCATATAGCCCATATCCCATTTGAAGGTAAAGCCCAGCCCGCCGGCGCGTACATCTGTGGTAACATTTGGGAAATGGCCGCTCTCCTCTGCGATCGTGATGCGGCCGCGGCGATGCAGAGCCAGATTCAGAGCCTGCAGAAGCTGGATGGCATCTAGATCCGTGTTCCCGCCAAGAACGTTTGGCGTAAAGCCATCCGGACGGCAGTAATCCAGATACAGCATGGAGCTTACGGCGTCTACGCGTAAACCGTCAATGTGATAGACATCGCAGAAAAAACAGGCAGATGAAATGAGAAAGTTTCGGACATGTGCTTTGGCGTAGTCAAAAATCAGAGTTCCCCACTGAGGGTGTGCAGCCATGTGCGGATCTGACCGCTCATAGGCTGCCGAACCGTCAAAACGGGCCAGTCCGTGAATATCGCGGGGAAAGTGAGCCGGGACCCAATCCATGATCACGCCGATCCCGCTGCGGTGGAGC
>CAKTGW010000215.1 GCA_934561725.1 uncultured Oscillospiraceae bacterium | reverse complement strand
TAGAGGGACTGGAAAATGTGGATAAGGTCATTGCCATTGACCAGAGCCCCATCGGCCGCACGCCCCGCTCAAATCCGGCTACCTATACGGGCCTGTTCAACGATATACGTGAGCTGTTTGCGGACACGCAGGATGCAAAGATCCGCGGCTATAAATCCGGGCGCTTTTCATTCAATGTACGCGGCGGCCGGTGCGAGGCCTGTACGGGTGATGGACTGCTGAAAATTGAAATGCATTTTCTGCCGGATATTTATGTCCCCTGTGAGGTCTGCAAGGGCAAACGCTATAACCGGGAGACGCTGGAGGTAAAATACAAGGGTAAAAATATCTCGGATGTTCTGGATATGACAGTGGAAGAAGCACTGGCTTTTTTTGAAAACCGTCCCAAGATCAGGGACAGATTGCAGACGCTCTACGATGTGGGGCTGGGCTACGTTAAGCTTGGACAGTCCTCTGTGGAACTCTCCGGTGGTGAGGCGCAGCGCATCAAGCTGGCTACAGAGCTCAGCAAGCGCAGCACCGGGCGGACAGTCTATGTGCTGGATGAGCCCACGACAGGCCTGCATGTGGCTGATGTCCACCGCCTGATCGAGATCCTGGACAGACTGGTTGAGTCCGGCAATACTGTGGTAGTCATCGAGCATAATCTGGATGTGATCAAAACGGCCGACCACATTATTGATCTGGGCCCCGAGGGGGGAGATATGGGCGGAAATATTGTCTTTACAGGGACGCCGGAGGGATGCGCAGCCTGTGCTGACAGCTTTACCGGCCAGTTCCTGAAGCCTGTTCTGGAAAAAGGAGTCAAATGAATTTTTTAGAGATCCTTCAGCAGACTGAGACGGGAGAAATGCTGATAACCTTTTTCCTGTCCATGGTTCCGGTGCTGGAGCTGCGCGGTGCGATTCCAATCGGCGTCGGCATAGGGCTCCAGCCGCTGACAGCCATGCTGGTCAGCATTGTGGGCAATATGGTGCCGATCCCGTTTATCATTTTGTTTATCCGGCGCATTTTTGCCTTTCTGCGCCGAAATTTTCCGCAGGTGGATGGCTTTCTTACAAATCTGGAGAAAAGAGCGCATCTGAAGGGAAAAAAAGTAAGCAAATATAAATACCTTGGATTGTGCATTTTTGTGGCGATCCCGCTGCCCGGGACCGGGGCATGGAGCGGTGCGCTCATTGCAGCGCTGCTGGACATGTCCCTGAAACGGGCGCTGCCCGCGATCCTTCTGGGCGTTTTGATCGCAGGCGGGATCATTACCGGTCTGACTTTTGGTTTTGCATCGATTTTTGCCTGAACACTGCCCCTCCGCACGCATAAAATGGCTTAAAGGAGGGGCTGAAAATGGGAAAAGGAATAGTTTTGACCGTTGGCGGCGCGATTCTGCTGTTGCTGGCGGTCTGGTACATAAACGGTGCCCTGGTCACGCCGGTGGAGGGCGGAAAAAATATCAGTCTGCAGATCTATGTCCGCGCTCTGGGCAATGCGCCTGAGCTGGAGCATACGATTTGCGGCTTGCTTTGGCTGATCGATAACGGTACCATCCCCGGAGAGATCGTGATCTGCGACAGGGGAATGGACGAATACACCCGGATGACAGCGCAGCTGCTGGCCCGGGACGACAGCCGTATTCATTTTGGAGAGAATTGGGAGCAGTATGGATCAGGAGAAGGAACTGACTGAATTATCCGGCACAGTATCAGCTGTGATCTATCAGAACGAAGAGAACGGCTACACAGTGCTTAAAATCGACTCATCTGATGGAGAGTCGTTCAACGCTGTGGGCTGCCTGCCCTTTGCTGCGCCGGGCGAACAGCTTATCCTTTATGGAGAGTGGACGCACCATGCCAGCCATGGTGAACAGTTTAAGGTGGAGTGGGCAGAACGCATGATGCCCAGCGGGGCTGAGGCAATCTATGAATATCTGGCCAGCGGCGTGCTGAAGGGGATAGGACCGGCTACGGCTTCCATGATCGTGAATATGTTTGGTGATCGCTCTCTGGAGATCATTGAGAAGCATACGGAGCGGCTCACCGAGATCAAAGGGATCAGTTCAAAAAGGGCCAAAGAGCTGTCGCAGAGCTTCCGGAGACAGACTGGGCTGCGGCGGCTGATGGAATTTCTGTATCAGCATGGCATACAGCCCCAGGTTGCCATGCGCCTGTATCAGTTTTATGGCGAGAGCGCATTGGAGCTGGTGGAGCCCAATCCCTATATTCTCTGTTCAGAGGTTATCGGTGCGTCCTTTGCCGAGGCGGATACACTGGCACTGAATCTGGGGATGGAAGGCAACAGCCCGGCGCGAATTGCCGCAGCGGTGATTTTTGAGCTGGTGCACAATTCCAACAACGGACATTGCTTTATCCCCAGGGATAAGCTGGCAGCGGCCACAAGCCAATTGATCCAGGTAGAGCAGCCGCTGGTGGAGGAACAGATCGAAAACCTGACTGAAGCCGGTGATATCGTCTCTGAGGCTGTGGCCGGGCGGGATGCCTGCTATCTGACACGGCTGCATGAGGCTGAGTGCTATGTGGCCAGCCGGCTGCTGGATATGAGCACGCAGAAACAGGAGCAGGAAGAGGTAGACGTCAGAAAGCTGGTGGAGCAGATCCAGCATGAACAGGGGATCCGGTATGCGCAGATGCAGCTGCATACTATTGAAACAGCGGCGCGGCGGCGTGCGATGGTGCTTACGGGCGGACCGGGAACGGGAAAGACGACCTGTGTGCGGGCAGTTCTTTCCCTGTTTGAAAAAATGCAGCTGAAAACCTATCTTGCGGCGCCTACCGGTCGGGCGGCCAAGCGGATGAGTGAGCTTGCCGGACGGGAAGCCTTCACGGTTCACCGCCTTCTGGAGACCGGCTACGGAGGAGACGGAAGTCTGATTTTTCAGAGAGATGAGAGCGATCCTCTGGATTGCGATGCCGTGGTCCTGGATGAATGCTCCATGGTGGATATCACACTGATGCGCGGGCTGCTGGCGGCTTTGCGGCCGGAATGCAGACTGGTGCTGGTGGGCGATGCCGATCAGCTGCCCAGCGTCGGCCCGGGCAATGTGTTTCTGGACATCATCCGCAGCGGGGTGATAGAGACTGTGCGGCTTACAGAGATATTCCGTCAAAGCGGAGAAAGCAATATCGTTCGCAATGCACATATGATCAACAAAGGTGAACATCCT
>CAKTGW010000214.1 GCA_934561725.1 uncultured Oscillospiraceae bacterium | reverse complement strand
AGGCGCTACCGTGAAAATATGCTCAGGATACGCAGTGGGAACCTTATGGAAGTTGCGGCGGTGATCAAGAGCCTGTCCCGGCGGGAGGGCAGCCGCGGCTTATCCACAGGAGAGCGGAAAATGCTTAACTCTGCACGGCAGATCTTGCTGTCAGAGCTTGTCCTTGCCCAGCATTCCACCTATGACGAGGTCGAGGCACAGCTGGAGCGCGCATTGGCATAGCGGCGTTTTGGTGCACAGCGGTCTGGCAGCTGTGCACTTTTTATTGCTGAACAGATGTATGGAGGAAATATGAAAATAGCAAATATCATTCGCAGGAAAAAGCGGCCCTATTGTTCGGTCGTCATTGCTGCGGCGGGGAACTCGTCCCGTATGGGTGAGGATAAGCTCATGCTGGAGTTGTGCGGCGTACCTGCGCTGGCACGCACGCTGCTGGCCTTTGAGCAGTGCGATTGGGTCGATGAGATCGTCGTTGTCACCCGCAGCGAGAAAATCGTGGATGTGGCCCATTTATGCGAAAAATATAATATCAGAAAGGTGACAAAAATTCTGCTGGGCGGCGCAGACAGAACTGCCTCTGTCCTGGCTGGACTGTCCGAGATCAATCCGGATGCGCGGCTGGCTGCAATACACGACGGCGCACGGCCGCTGGTAACGGATGAGATCATCCGTGCGGCCATACACATGGCGGCTCTCCATAAGGCTGCGGCTCCGGCTGTAAAGCTGAAGGATACAGTCAAACGTGTAGCGGAAGGCAAGGTGGTCGAAACGCCGGAGCGCGAGAGCCTGGTAGCAGTACAGACTCCGCAGGTGTTCTGGGCGGATCTGATCAAAGGCGCGCTGACAGACGCGGTGCTCAACGGCCGGACTTTTACGGATGACTGTGCGGCCTTGGAATCCATGGGTGTGCCCGCATATATCACAGAGGGGTCCTATGAAAATCTGAAGCTGACTACGCAGGAGGATATTGCAGCGGCTGAATGGATATTGAGGAGGCGCGGAATATGATACGTATTGGACACGGATATGATGCACATCGGCTTGCCGCCGGACGAAAGCTGATCCTTGGCGGTGTTGAGATCCCTTTTGAGCTTGGCTTGGACGGACATTCGGATGCGGATGTACTTGTGCACGCACTGATGGATGCTATGCTTGGTGCCTGTGCTTTAGGTGATATCGGCAAGCTGTTCCCGGACAGCGATGCACATTATAAAGAGATCAGCAGCCTGCTTCTGCTGGAGCGCGTTGCGCAGGTTCTGGACGAGAATGGCTTTGTCCTGGGCAATGCAGATTGCACGGTCATTGCTCAGCGCCCCAAACTGGCAGCCTATATTCCTCAGATGCGGATGCACCTTGCTGCTGTATTGAATACGGAGCCGGGGGCGATCAGTGTAAAGGCGACAACAGAGGAGCACATGGGATTTACCGGTGCCGGAGAGGGGATCGCCGCTCACGCGGTGGTTCTGGTCCACAAAAAATAAAGACCAAAAAGCAGCCTCGCGCATAGGATGCTGTAAGACTTTGCGGGAGGACTGATCAAAATGTCATATTATCTGCTTATGTGCAGATCGCTCACTTATGCGCAGCGCACGGCGAGAATACTTGAACGCTACGGGATCACGGCAATTGTCACGAAGGGACCGCAGGGCTTGAGTGCCGAGGGCTGCGCATATTGTGTTAAAATATCCGAGCGCCGCCTGGCCGACGCTGTACAGGCTGTTCGTAATGCGGGAATGGAGCCGCTGCGCATTTATCTGTCTGACGATAGGGGCTTTGTACGGGAGGTGAAGGCATGATCTATCTGGACAGTGCAGCAACGACGTTCAGAAAGCCGGCTTCCGTCCGTCGAGCGGTAAACGAAGCTCTCAGTAGCCTGGCCAGTCCGGGACGGGGCGGCTATGGCGCAGCCATGCGGGCCAGCGAGCTCTGCTATGTATGCCGGGAGACGGCAGGGGCGCTGTTCGGCTGCGCTCCGGAGCGCGTTGCCTTTACCTCCAGTGCGACTCACGGCCTGAATATTGCCATCGACACACTGGTGCAGCCGGGAGACCGGGTGGTTATCTCCGGCTATGAGCACAATGCCGTTACGCGTACACTGGTTGCCCGAAAGGCAGAGATCTCCGTGGCGTCGAGCGGGCTGTTTGCACAGGACGAGATCCTGCGCTCGTTTGAACGCCTGCTTCCGGGGGCCCGCTGCTGTGTTGCAACACATGTATCCAATGTGTTTGGCTATATACTGCCCATAGATGAGATCGCCCGGATGTGCCGGTATTATGAAGTCCCTCTTATTGTAGACGCTTCGCAGAGTGCCGGCAGCCTGCCGGTGCGCATGGATGTGTGGAATGCGGCCTTTGTGGCCATGCCGGGGCATAAGGGACTGCATGGTATTCAGGGAACCGGACTGCTGCTTTGCGGTATGCAGCCGGAACCGCTGCTCTGCGGCGGCACAGGCTCTGCCAGCATCCGGCAATCCATGCCGGATGAGCTGCCGGACAGGATCGAGGCCGGTACGCATAATATGCCGGGAATTGCCGGGCTTCTGGCCGGGATGCGCTATGTTCAGCGGCTGGGCGAGGAAAACATTGCCCGCCATGAAGCGCGTCTCCGCCGTCTGCTTGCCGGCAGGTTGCGGCGTTTGACCGGAATTGAAATTTTTGAGACAGATGGGGAAGCGCAGGCCAGTGTGCTTTCGATCCGGAGCGAGAGAATGGATTGCGAGCGAGTGGCATCCATGCTGGCTGCGCAGGGTGTTGCCGTCCGCGCGGGACTGCATTGTGCGCCCTTGGCACATGAAACTGCGGGTACTTTGCAGTCCGGCACAGTGCGCTTCAGCTTTTCTCCCATGAACAGTGAGACAGAAGTTATGAGAGCGGGCCGGATAATGCAGGATATTTTGAGTAAAAGCTAAAAAAATCCAGATGTCGGTTGCTATTTGGGCGCCGACGATATATAATGTATAATGCTTAAATGGCAGGCGAGCGGCCTTCGGGCCGGTTAATTACGAATCTGGAGAAATCAAAATGGACGCAATACGGGATTTATTTCTGAGCGGAATCAGATACTTCAGCATGATGCATATATCCGATGTGGTGGATATTCTCATCGTCAGCTTTCTCATATACAAGCTGGTCATGTTTATTCGCAAGACCAACTCCTCCAATGTAGCAAACGGTGTGCTGATTATTCTGGTG
>CAKTGW010000213.1 GCA_934561725.1 uncultured Oscillospiraceae bacterium | reverse complement strand
CAGATAGGCCATGTAATCCAAAAGGATCTCCATGGGTATGGTCATAGACTGTCACACCTTTCTGCATGATATAATATCATAACATAGCTCTTTGTAAAAAGCCACAAAGAGAGAATTTGAATTTTCTCCAAAAAAAGGGTCGATGTTTTGTAAACATCGACCCTTTTAAGCTTTGCAGCTTTTAGTCTTCGTCGGGATGCTCGGTATTGCCTTCGCTGGTAGAGCTCTTCTCATCGGCGCCGGCGTCACCATAGCCGTGATCGTCGCCAGCGGGCTCAAAATCATAGGGATCGCAGCAGCTGTCCTCTTCGGGCTCGTGAGCTTTTTCATCGTCAGAGACGACCTCTTCAAACTCCACAGTGATGCTGTCATCGTTTCCGTCGCGGGACTTCAGGTCAGCGATCTCTGCTTCCTTGGCGGCAATATTTTCTTTAGCCAGAGTGACCTCGTCGCACAGCTGCACAAAGAAGCCCTCGGGATCATCCTTGTGGCTCTCGTAATAGAGCTTGCCGATCTCGGCATAGGCCTTACGGATAACGTCCTTTTCGCTGTTGATCTCCAGTGTGAGCTTGGCAATGCGGCTGACATCCTTGGCCTTGTCGGTAGCCTTATCAGCCAGATCCTTGGTGGTGTCTGCTGCCTTGCTGATGGAGTCAATGACTTTGCTCTTGAAGTTATTGAAATCAAACATTGCTATGTACCTCCTAGATCTAAATCATGCATGATGATGGATTTGCTTTACGTCTGAGAGCATTGTAACGCGGCCGGAATGATTTGTCTATACTTTTTTGTTCTTCCAGAGCAGCTGGGGGTTATAGGGGCGGCGCAGAAGAACATACAGGGCAATGCAGGCGGCCAAACAGGATACAAAGGCCAGCAGCTGGGAGACGCGGATATTGGCGAACAGATACAGGCTGTCCGTGCGCAGCCCCTCAATGAACATGCGGCCAAAGCCGTACCAGGCTACATACATGAGGAAAAACTGCCCGTCAAAGCGGCGCTCCGCTTTTTTGGAGAAGATGTGCAGCAGGATGAAGCCCAGCAGGTTCCAGAGAGACTCATACAGGAAGGTGGGGTGAACATAGGTCGTCACCCCGGTGACCGGGTCGGTCAATCCCATGCGGCAGAAAATATCGGTTTCCCGGCCGAAAGCCTCGCGGTTCATAAAGTTGCCCCAGCGGCCGATGCACTGGCCGATCAGCAGGCCGAACGCGCCCAGATCCAGCATGGCAAAGGGGGAGAATTTCCGGTACCGGGCGGCAATGAACAGCCCAAGCACTGCGGCGAGGATACCGCCGTAAATGGCTAGGCCGCCGTCGCGGATACGGAAAATGCCCATCAGGTCGTCCTGATAGAGGGAAAAATTGAAGATGACATAGTATGCCCGTGCACCGATGATAGCGGCGGGGGTGGTGATGATCAGCATATCCAGTACATTGTCCGAGGTCAGGCCAAATTCGCCGCTGCGGCGGATGCAGTAGCATACGGCCAGAAGAAAGCCAGTGGCAATGATCACACCGTACCAGTAGATGGAGATGCCGAAAAGCTGGAATGAATTTGAGGGGTTCAGGCTGAAGTCCGCACCCAGCATGGGAAAGCTGATGATGGGCTTTGACATGGTTCCGGTTCCTTTCAGTTATTTGCGTTTTTAGGGCGAACTACAGAGAGCACAAGCTTTTCAGGTGCAAGAGCGCCGGAAATGAAAGCGCGGACCTCATCAGCCGTGATGGTTTCGATCAACGCGTACTGATCGAGCAGTACACTGCCGGCAAAACGGCTCTCAGCAAGAGAGACGCAGATGTTTTCGAAGGAATCCAGCGCCCGCAGACAGGCCCCGTAAAAGGCCCTCCTGTGACGCAGGAATACGTCCTCCGGCAGAGCGGCAGACTGTGCCACGGCCTGCTTCAGCTGTTCCAGTACAGCCTCGGGATCAGAGCTCTCGCCTCCGGCAAGAATAGAGGCAGTGCCGGCTACATAATCGGTCTCCGCAGAAAAATCCTGCTTGAGCAGGCCCTCGGCGTACAGGCGGGTGTAGAAGGAAGAGGTCTTGCCCATCAGGCAGCGCAGGGCAAGATCGGCTACCAGCTCCTGACGCTGGCGGGCCTCACCCCGGGGAGCGGGCTCAAAGCGGGCGGCAATGATGAACTGGGGAGCGGAAACCTCCATTTCTACGGAGATATTCTTCTGTACGGGAAGCGCATCCTCGGCAGGGCCATAGTCCCGCTCGGGCTTTTCACCGGGCTCGGCGGGCAGCACCTGGCGGGCAATCTGTGAGACCCTCTCCGGATCTACATCGCCAACAACGGCCAGAGTCATATTAGAGGGATTATAGAAGATCTTGTGGCAGTCATAGAGCACATCGGCGCTGATCTCTGCAATGCTTTCCACAGAACCGGCCACACTGTCGCGGATGGGATTGTGCTGGAACAGGCAGCGCATGGCATTGTTGTATACGACAAAGCCCGGATTATCCTCGATCATGCGGATCTCCTGCCCGATAATGCCCTGCTCCTTCTGCACGCTCTCCGGCGTGAAATAGGGCACGGATACAAAGCTGAGCAGCGTGCGCAGGTTATCCTCAAAGCCCTGGGTGCTCTCAAAATAATAGGCGGTCATGCCGGAAGAGGTGAAAGCGTTGGGACTTGCGCCGTTTGCGGAGAGCACGGCCAGCGCATTTCCGCCGTCGGGCGTGTCGAACATCTTGTGCTCAAGAAAATGCGCTACACCGGCGGGTGTGTCGATCCACTGTCCGCCAATGCGGAAGCGCCGGTCAGCGCCGCCGTAGCTGGTGGCAAAAACGGCATAGCTTTTATTGAAGCCGCGCTTAGGCAGGACCTGAATGGTCAGCCCATTGGGCAGGGTTTCGGTATAAAGTGTTTCGCCAATAGCGTCATAGCTGGTCTTTTGCATGGGGATCATCCTCCTTTTCCGTGCCCTTCAGGAAATATACCGCGTCGCACTGAACGCTGTTTGCTGCGGCGATGACCTCATCGCGTTTTACCGCTTCGAGCAGCTCGGCCAGCTCCTCGGGGCCGTAGTCAAAGCCGCAGATGCTCTGACCAAGCCAGAAATCGATCAGGGCACCGGGATTGTCCATGGCGGCGCGCAGGTCGCTGGAGACGCTTTTTTGAGCGGCAAGGAGCTCATCATCGGTAAAATCACCCTGCTTTACGGCCTCCAGTTGGGCAAAGAT
>CAKTGW010000212.1 GCA_934561725.1 uncultured Oscillospiraceae bacterium | reverse complement strand
GAATAGCAGTGAAATACACCGCGGACTTCCGGAAATTCATCTATCAGCGCCAGACTGTCTCTGTGGGCATCCCGGTCGTGGACAATAACCGGAAGCCCAAGCTCTTTGGCCAGAGCCAGCTGGCGGCGAAATACGGACTTCTGTATGTCTGCTGTCTCCTGCGTATAAAAGTAATCCAGACCGATCTCACCGATCGCTTTCACCTTGGGGTGCTTTGCCAGCTCTGTGAGCAGTTGGGCATCTTCCTCTGTAAACGCAGCGGCGTGTTCGGGGTGACAGCCAACGGCGGCGTAAAAGTAATCATATTTTTCGGCAAATTGGACGGCTGTCCTGGAGCTTTCAGTGTCACAGCCGGGATTCAGTACAAGCGAAACACCGCCCGCGGGTAAAAGTGTTGAGAGAAGTTCATCTCTGTCCTCATCAAAACGCGCATCATCGTAATGCGCATGGGTGTCAAAATACATAATTACCTCCGAATATAAATTGGAAAAGTGCAGTAAAAACTTTAGGTTCTTTACACGATTTGACTAAAATGTTATAATATGCTTAAAAGGCGAGGGACAGCATGAAAGACAGAACAAGACAAGCCGCAGAATGGCTGACAGACAAGTACATAATGCTGATGCGGTTAGTCTTTCCGTTGTTTATGGGAATACATGGCTATGTGAAGATCACACTGTCAAAATATCTGTTTTTCTCCATTACAACAGGTCTGTGGCTGGCAGGAATACTGCTTCTTTGGATCGTTGGCGGAGCGCATAAAAGGCTTTTGCCCGTGCAGCTGCTCGTGATCGCCTGGGGAGCCTGGGCGTGCCTGTCCAGCGCTGTTTCGCCCTGGCGTACAGAAAGCCTTTTGGGGGCCTCACGCTTCGACGGACTCTTGACGCTTTTGTTGTATGTGGGAATTTTTTGCGGTGTTTCTGCCTATGGGAGCTGGCGGCCGCGATATGTTTGGCTGCTGGGGTGTTCAGCGGCAATTTGCGCAGCTGTAAGCTTTTTTCAGATTGCAGGAGCGTCAATTCTGTTTCCAAATGGATACACTTACTATGATGCTGGAGTTCTGTACATAAGTAAATTTCTTGGCACTATCGGCAACACAAATCTTCTGGCTGCCTTTTTGTGTATGAGCGTGCCGCTGTGTGCAGCGGCAGAGGCCTGCGGCTGGAAAGCAGTATGGTTCCTGCGGGGCGTGTATATGAGCGGCGCCTGTCTGTTGAGCTTTACGGAGAGTTCGGGCGGGATGCTGGCGCTTGCAGTGGCGTACACAGTGTGTGCGCTTGCTTTTGCGGGAAAGGGAAGGCTTCCGCAATTTATAAAAATTGCAGCGCGGACCGCATTTGGACTGGGGATTGGCTCCTTATTAAGAAACGCGCCTGGTGAGGCGTGCGCACTGTTTCTTATGGCAGGCATGGCTTTTGCGGCGGCGTGTGGCTTTCAGCGATTTATCCCGGTGAGGTATCATTTCTGCTGTACGATATTTATTTTGGCGGCAGTGCTGCTCTTTGGCGGGGCTTTAGTTTATTTCTGGCCTGTATCATCCGGGACGATTTATGAGCTGTCCCGGATGCTCCACGGCGAGGTTCAGGACAGCTTTGGATCCAGCAGAATCCGGATCTGGCGGGAAACATTGGCGCTGGTTCCGGAGAGGCTGCTTTTCGGCGGCGGACCGGGTACGCTGGCGCTGCGGTTGGATCTGTCCTTCAGCCGGTATTTTCCGGCACTGAAGCAGACACTGCAAACATATACCGACAATGCCCATAATGTATATCTTGGCTATCTGGTCAATATCGGCCTGCCGGGTCTGGGACTGTACCTGACGGTGATTGGCCTTACCCTGTACAGAATTTTCCGCAGCCGGAGTGCTTGGATGTTGATTCCCGGTGCGGCATTGATCTGCATCTGGATTGAAAACTTTTTTGGACTGGGCCTGTGCCTGACAGCTCCAATTATGTGGGTACTGTGGGGCTTGATATATACTCAAAAGCTTACTGGAGTTGAACTGAATGAAGAAGCAAATACAGCGAGTTCTGATTTGTACGCTGCTGGTGATATTGGTGGTGGCATTCCTGATGATGGGCAAGCCCCATGGAGAACCGAACAGGACGGAACCGAGCCCGACACCTTCGGCAGAGGTGACGGCGGAGCCGAGTCCGGCGCAGACAACACCGACAGCCACACCGATGCAGACACCTGAGGCAACGCCGGATCTGATCAGCTCAGGCTCGGATATTATCCTTGTGACCCAGGCGCCGGCAACAAACACAGATATTAGCTGAAAATAAGAATCGGGCTTCCGGATATTTTATCCGGAAGCCTCTTGTTATTTTGCGCGGAGGTGACAGCCGATTGAAAAGTCCTTTGCCGACTGCCCCTTTATGTGGATCTCGTATCCGGGATCAATGCCATCCTCTACGGGTGTTGCCCAGACAATCTCGTGCTTGTCGCGGTAAAAGTGAGCGATCTTGCAGTCAAATAGGGAAGTACCGTCAGAACAGGTGCAGGTGACGCGATCACCGCGGGCAATGGTTCCCTTCAGCATAATGCCGTGTACGACTGCACAGCCGTCCCGCTCCTCGTCAATGCGGTCTATACGAATAACGCCGGGCTCTGTGTGCTCGCGGGGCTGAACGGCGAGTGCTTCTCCACTGGCTTTCTTCTCAAAAATACTGCGCATTTCATCAAGGCCGTCCATACCTGTGGGAAAGGCCAGCTCTGCTGAATACTGCTTATTGTTGGCCTTGGAATGGCAGAGAAACTGTACCCGCAGATAGCCGCCCTTTTCAGTGATCTTACCGACTTGAATGATGTGGTGTGCATAAGAGTCATAGGGAGGCTGGGGAATAATATCCATTACAGCGTTGTTTGCTATGCAATATTCGATGGTCTGCTCCTTGTGTGAACCACGGAAGCGGCTCTCGGTACGGCTTTTTGCCGCTCCGGGCTTGACATGTGCATCGAAATACTGCTCAAAGGCCTGAGAGTTGTAGTCGAACAGCCAGAGCTCCCCGTCAGAGTCAAGATAGACGGGATAAGCACGGATCGCCATTTTTGGATTTGTATTGACCGCGTAATTCCAGATGATGAATGATGACGGTGCGCCGATAATGATGAAGATCGACAGCATGGAGAGCAGTTTGGGGACATAGCCGTAGATGTGCTTGGAGAGCATGAAAATGCTGAAGAAGAGAGCGAAGGC
>CAKTGW010000211.1 GCA_934561725.1 uncultured Oscillospiraceae bacterium | reverse complement strand
GGCCCTGACTCATCAGAGCTGTTGGGTCGATAGAAAACGAAGTGGCATTATCCAGCTCCAGCTCACCGTAGATTGTAGCTGCACGGATCTCGGGCGTCGGGCTGGGAGAGACTGTGGGGTAGGAGAGCGGATATTCGGTCAGAAGCGGTTCCGCTGTGGGAGCAGGCGAGTCCGCTGCTGTGGGGGCTGGAGTGGGAGAAATGCCGTGCTCATAGCGCAGGCTGGCCGAGACCAGCTTGCCGCTGGTAATAGCCTCCTCCAGCCAGCTGGCGGCTGCTTCACCGGCGCCTGCGGCCAGGGCGAGCTGTGTACAGGCTAACAGGAGTATTGCGGCGGTAAATCCTTTTTTCATACGGCGCCTCCTTTCACGGGGTGTATCACCATAGCTTATGCGGTGCAGGACGCGGGTATGACGGACTTGTTTTTTGCCCCTGGCTGTGATACAATGCCGAACATATATAACGCGGGCGGGAATGGGCCGCGGCGTGAAAATGATGGAGGTTTTGGCAGTGAAAACGATTTATAAGCCCCAGGGCGTGTGCTCCAGAATGATGGAGATCGAGACGGAAAACGGCGTGATCAAAAGTGTGAAAATCAGCGGTGGATGCAACGGAAATTTGCAGGGCATCTCGCGCCTTGTTGAGGGAATGACAGTTGAGGAGGCGGCAAAACGTATGCGCGGCATCCAGTGCGGCATGAAGGGAACCTCCTGTCCAGACCAGTTGGCGATCGCGCTTGAAGGTCTGTTGAAAAACGAAAAATAGCCGGAAATTTGATTTACATAATTCATTAAAATGGTTGACACCTTCTATTATGGAGTATGTCAGGACTTGTCGAAGTAGGTAGACATAACCTAGTTTGGTAAAAATAAACATACAATATTTAGATTTAATATGATACAAAAATACGAATAAAACACAAGATGTTGTGCAATTGTTGGATAATAACGAAATGTAAAACGGCTGTTTGGTCAAAATGACGGTTGAATATTACGCAATTTAGTGAGATAATTATTGCAGTCGCAGTATCCTAATGTGCGATTACATGGAAACAATCATGAGAACTAGGAGCGTAATATGAGCAGGAATTTGAGAAGACTCGTTGCCCTGATTTGCGTTGCTCTCTTGACTGTCGTTGTCAGCGGATTTGCTTTGGCTGATGAGGAGGGAGCGGGCGCTTTGTCGTCTGACGTTGTCCTTGTCCCGGAAGAGATCATCCGCCAGGCCAGTGCTGAACCGGTGCAGAATCCACGCGTTGCCGTAGTTTCTCTCGCCGCCTCTCTGGCTGCCGTAGAGTTTGCCACCGATGATCCTCTGGTTGAGGAGGAGATCATCAGTGTGCCCTATTCTCTGCCGGCGGACACTCAGGGAAATGTCACGTTTTTGAAATATACAGAGATTCCCATATATGTGAACGGCAGTGCTGCCGGTACGGCAATCAAAATCGGAGAGAACACTTATGTGCCCGTGGGCGACTTCTGCACAGCCATCGGCTGGGCAGTGGAGACGGATTGGGATCAGGACAGCGGAAGCGCAGTCTTTACCGGAGATGGTATTGAGATCAGTGTGACTGTCGGTGCGGAGTATATTATCGCGAACGGCCGCTGCTTCCACTCGGCGGAAATCTATAACATCAACGGTACTGTAGTCGCGCCGGTGCGTGAGCTGGCGGGCTGCTTTGGCCTTGACGTTCAGTGGGACGAGCAGAGCTGGATCGCAGAGATCGATACTGCGGATGCTGAACCTGTGGAAAGTGCTGAGTCCTATTATGATGAGGATGACCTGTATTGGCTCAGCCGGATCATTTTTGCAGAGGCTGGCAACCAGTCTATGGACGGTATGACGGGCGTAGGCAATGTAGTGCTGAACCGCGTAGCGTCTCCCAGCTGCCCCGACACGGTTCACGATGTGATTTTTGATGACCGCTATGGTGTACAGTTCAGCGTGACCGAGACCGGAACGATTTTTATGGAGCCGTCGGATATGGCTGTAGTTGCGGCGAAGATCTGCCTGGAGGGCTATAATCCCGTGGGAGACAGCATTTTCTTTGTCAATCCCGTGATCGGTGCCAGCAGCTGGTTCTCCAGCACGCGGACCTTTGTAGCGTCTATTGGAGAACACGATTTCTACGCATAATGTATGCATAATGGATCTGTGTTGTAGACTTGTTCACAATTTCATGTTAAAATACAGGGTATGCAGTTGATGCGTACCCTGTTTTCCTGTGGAGGTTATTTCAACATGAATAAATTATACCAGTTTATGTCCGGCCGGAATGGAAACGACCAACTGGGCCTGGCTCTTCTGGTCACGGCCTTAGTCCTGAATATTGCGTTCAGATGTACCGGCCTCTATCTTCTGGGGCTGGTGGCAATGGTACTGGTAGTTATTGTGATTTACCGGATGCTCTCGCGCGACCTGTCCAAGCGTCAGGAGGAAAATCGCCGTTTCCTGCGCCTGTGGTCGGATGCCAGAACAAATTTCTGCAATTGGAAGACAAGAAAGGCTCAGTCCAAGGATTATAAATTTTTTACCTGTCCAAGCTGCAAGAATATCTTGCGTGTACCCCGCGGAAAAGGGAAAATACAGATCACCTGCCCAAAGTGCGGACAGCGCTTCAGCGGTAAATCATAAGGAGCAATATGGAGCAGATTTTAAAGGATGGCTTTGCACAGCTGGGGCTTCCGCTGGATGAGCGCGGATTGGAACGCTTCAGAAGCTATTATCATATGCTGGATGAGACCAACAAGTATATGAATCTTACGGCAATCACCGGCGAAGCGGATACAGCCCGCCTGCATTTTCTGGACTGTGCAGCTCTGCTTACAAGGCTGCAGCTGGCTGGAAAAACAGTGGTCGATGTGGGGAGCGGTGCGGGTTTTCCCGGTATCCCGCTGGCTATTGCATGTCCGGATATCAAGCATATGGTCTTGCTGGACAGCCTGAATAAGCGGGTGACTTTTTTACAGGATTGCTGCACTAAGCTGGAACTGAGCAATACAGAGGCAATACATGCCCGGGCGGAAGAGGCTGCGGCGGAATACAGGGAACAGTTTGATGTGGCCGTGTCCCGTGCTGTGGCGCGCCTGAGCGTGCTCTGTGAGCTTACTCTTCCGTTCGTGAGGGTGGGAGGCTGTCTGGCGGCAATGAAGGGGCCTAAGGGCACAGAGGAGCTTGCAGAGGCGGAGAAGGCAATCGATATACTGG
>CAKTGW010000210.1 GCA_934561725.1 uncultured Oscillospiraceae bacterium | reverse complement strand
TCCCGGCAGAGCTGCTGCATTACATGGTACGATGGCGCATCGCACTCGCCCATATCACCCACGGAGGTGATTCCCTTGCGCAGGCACAGCTCTTGGGATTTCAGTGCTGCCCGTATCTGCTGCTCCCGTGTATATTCCACCTGCCCCCAGAGCCAGAAGTGCGTATGGCCGCGTACCATTCCGGTCAGCTTGCCGTTGATCACTTCCACCTCATCTGCCGGGTACTTCTCCGCATCCTTGGCTGTATAGACGCCCAGATATTCCAACGCCCGGGAGTTGTACATGCAGATATGGCCGCCGCCGTGCATGCAGTGCACCGGATTGTCCGGCGCGATCTCGTCCAGCTCTGCCAGTGTGGGATGGCGCTGCTCGGGAAACAGAAGCGGCTCATAGCCCATCATGGAGATCCACTGCCCCGGCTTTTTGATCTTTACCGCCCGTCGAAGCAGCTCCAGCATGGCTGCCAGACTGGGGCACTTTTTATTGGTCGTATCGATCATGGCCGAGTCCAGCTCATCCCCCAGCATCCCGTTCAATATAGGATGAAAGTGTGAATCATTCAATCCGGGCATAAGAGTCCGGCCTGCCAGATCGATCACACGCGTTTTTTCATCGATCAGCTGCTCCAGCTCTGCATCTGTGCCTACAAATACGATCTTATTTCCCTTTATGCCCACAGCCTGGGCAATGGTATCATCTGCATCTACTGTAATGACCCGTCCGTTTTTAAAGGCTGTATCTATATATGAAAAATCAAATTGCATACGCTCACCCTCCCATCATTTTTAAAGAGGGGCGCCGGAGGGCGCCCCTTAATACCTGCACGGAGCTTATTCGTCCGCCTGTTCTCCGTTGCGCATATAGACCTTACCGTCTCTGTACTTTTCACCCTTGGACATGCTGAAGGTTTTTTTACCCCAGCAGCCGATCACTGCCATAAAAATCAGATAGCCGATCATCAGCCCGAACAAGCAGAGCATCAGTCCGCCTGTGCTGAGTTCACCTGCGGCAAAGGTCAGAATTGCGGGCATGACAAAATAGGAGGCCGGTACATTGACGATATTTGCCGGTCCCAGCTCCGCAACCGTTGTGGTCTCATTTTCAGGATCCACAATACGAACCAGAGAAATGCCCGTGGCATTGGTTCCCGTAGCCGTACCCCATTCGCCCAGCGTGCGTTCAAAATCGTTCTGTCCGCCAAAACGCGCACCAAAATAGCGAATTGCCGCCCAGGTCACCAGCGCACAGAGCACGCAGCACACCAGAATGGGGACGATCCACTTGCCCACTATGCTCATATCAATGGCCATAAAAGCACCTGTGACCATCAGATCGGTGGCAATGCCGGTCATGCGGTTCTGGGTACCGCGATCCAGATATTTGGTCAAGCCCAGCTTACCCAGTATATAACGCAGGACATAGGCCACCAGCATGCCGTTAAAGAACAGCAGGCCCGAGAAAAGCTGACCGAAATATCCGGGGATCAGTCCCCAGAGCTTACCCACCTGCTGACCCAGGATCCAGCACACACCGACCAGCGCGACATGGAAGGTCAGCGTATCGATCGCACCGGAATAGGTAGTCAGCTTGCCATAGCTGTCCTGATTTTCAGGCTCAAAGAAACCGCGTGCAATATCGTCGCTCAGTTGGACCTTGGAGCAGGCTATGCCCTTCTTCATGCCGCGCTTGGCAAAGGGCACGCCGAAAATGTATGCACACAGGAATCCGGCAGATGCAAAGGTAATACCGACCTGAATTGCGTCATTCCATCCGGAAATCTCCATCTCAGCGCCGTAGGCTATTGCCTGTCCGGGGCCCTGTGCAAAGGAAAACGGCAGCAGCAGGCCGTAGGTAGGATCCATATCAAAGAATCCGCCGATAAGCAAAAGCACGCTAAAGCCCAGTATGGCCTGGAAGGAGTAAGCCAGCGCCCAGAAGGAACCCATGCCAAAAATGCCGGAAGCCATACTGTCCCCCATGCGCGCACGCAGATCACGGAGACTTTTGATCTTCTGTTTTTTCTTCGATTCCCTGTGCGCCGCCAGGGTCAGGCCCATGTTAATAAAAAGAAAGGTATACATCTGCCCGGAAACCAGATTGTATTCCGCATTGGTCGTTCCGGACAGGCCGCAGGTATTCATGAAAATAAAACCGATCACACCGGCAATAACGCACGCCGGTATCATTGCCCTGCCTATACACTTGATTTTTGCCCGCAGAATCATAGCTGCGATCAGCATAACGCCCATCCATGCAACTGAGGTCATCACTGCCATAACTTTGCTCGCCCCTTTTCTTTTAATCATCGGCATTCCCGCCGGATCGTTCTGATTTGCCGAGAGCTGCTTTGAAGCTCCAATATTCAAGCAATTTATCGCATTTTGCAAAATTCACGTCTGTTTTCCTATTGTGCTTGCATTGTGGCAAATTTTTACAGCATTTTTTAGGCAATAGTGAAAATTTTATGTTTTTAACATTTTTCTATGTAAATTTCATCATTCTTATGTTAAAATAGCCATAGAATAAATTCTAAGGAAGTGAACATGTATGAGCAATAAATTACTTTTTGCCATTCTTCAGGAGGATGATTACGATGCTGTCGTCACCGCGCTGAACCAGGAGCACTTCTTTGTTACACGGCTCAGTTCCAGCGGCGGCTTTCTCCGCCGAAAGAATATCACAATCATGATCGGCGTACAGGAGAGTGAATGCGAGAGAGTCATTGAGATCCTGCGCAGCAACGCCAGCAAACGCAAGCGGATCGTGCATTCCATGCCCATCACGCTGGCAGGAACCGGAATAAAGGGTCTGGAAGCCAGCGCCTCTATTCCCATGGAAATCGACGTAGGCGGCGTTACTGTATTTACGCTCCCGCTGGACAGCATTGAAAAATTCTGATTTTCAGAAAATGCCAGTGCGCATGCGCACCGGCATTTTTATTTTTATATTCAGCTGTAAAGCTTATTCCTTCACGAAGATGAAGCCTCTGTGCTCCACGCCGTTCATCACGCGCACAACACCCTCAGTGGCCTTCAGCTTCATGCCGGTTTTGATCTCGCCGTCCACATCCAGCTGACCGGAGACACAAACTCCGTCATGCATAGCTACAATGCCAAAATCCAACTGAGGCTTATCAATGCCGGCAGGCAGTTTATAGACACGGGTGTGGGTAAGCAGAGTTCCATCGCCCTCCAGAACTTTCTCTGTGAATTCCCGGCCATTG
>CAKTGW010000209.1 GCA_934561725.1 uncultured Oscillospiraceae bacterium | reverse complement strand
TCTTATCTATAAAAATACCATAGCCCCGGGCCGGATCGTTCACCAGCACGTGGGTAACAGCGCCTACGAGCTTACCGTCCTGCAAAATGGGACTGCCGCTCATACCGCAAATAACGCCGCCTGTGGCGTCCAACAGGCGCTGATCCGTGATCTTCAGTACAAAGCTCTTACCGTCACGGGCCGAACAGTTCACACGCGTCAGCTCAATGTCATATGCCTCTACGTCTGTACCCTGAATATTGGAGAGGATCACCGCCGGGCCGGTGTGGACCTCATCGGCCCCGGCCGTCTCCACCACATCAGCCTGACTGGAAAACTGCTCCAGACTGCCGAAGATGCCAAAGGGCGAATTCAGCTCCACATTCCCCACTGTCTCTCCGGGATCAAAGATCCCGCAGAGCTCACCGGGCGTTCCCGCCTTGCCGGGGACCACATCCACGATCACAGAGGGCGACACGGTCCCCTCTGCCGCCGGGAGCAGCATACCGCTCTCCGCGTCGTTCACTCCATGGCCCAGTGCGCCGTAATGCCCGCTGTCCGGATCATAATACGTGATCGTGCCAATGCCGGAGGCTCCATCCCGCAGCCGCAGTCCCAGCTGCCACGCGCCGCCTTTGCTCAGCGCCGGCGTGATGCTGAGCTCATGCGTTTCCCCGTTCCGCCGCAGCGTAACGGACAGGCTTCCGCTGTTCAGTCCATCGATGCATTTTGCAAAATCATCTCCGGAATGGATCTCCTGGCCGTTCAGCGCCACAATGCAGTCGCCGGGACGCAGCCCCGCATCCCCCGCCGGTGAAACGCTTCCCGCCGCTGTCTCCACATCAGTAATGGCCGAGACCATCACTCCGTCGGTGCGCAGCTCCAGCCCAACGGTCATTCCGCCGGGGATCAACTCTGCGGCCGCCGCACCTACCGACAGCATCAGTGCCAGCGCCGCCGTCAAAAAAAATGTCGTTCCTGCCTTTTTCAACCCGCTTCCCATCTCCTTTCGATTTACGGACAGAAACAGTATGTCTTTCTGCGGTTCAAATAGTGATAACAATTTATCTCTCGATTACCTTTTCGCCGGACTGCGCATATTATATTCTGATAAAAAATTTTGCCGCAGCGCGGCAGAAAGGTTTGAGGATATGACGCTTTTGCAATTTGGCTCCACCGGCCCGGCCGTGCAGCTGCTTCAGCTAGCATTGACCCGCGCGGGCTTTGATCCCGGCAAGACTGACGGTATTTTCGGCGTCCGGACGCAGACTGTCCTGAAAAATTTTCAGACAAAAAATGCACTGCGGGCCGATGGTATTGTCGGCCCCCGGACGCACCGGGCACTGATGCCCTGGTATCTGGGCTACACCAGCCACACCATTGTTAAGGGCGATACACTGTATAAAATCGCTCTCAGTCACGGAAGCTCTATCCGCGCCATAGAGACGGCAAATCCCGGCGTGGATCCCCTGAATCTGACTATCGGCACCTCTCTTGTCGTCCCCCTGCCCTTCGACGTAACGCCCACAGAGATCAACTGGTGCAGCACGCTGGTAGGCTACGCCGCCCGCGGACTGGCCGCCCGCTATCCCTTTTTGTCCGTCGGTGAGTTGGGCCGCAGCGTGATGGGTCGGCCGCTGTATTACATATCCGCCGGCAGCGGCAGCCGTCACGTCTTTTTCAGCGCAGCTATTCACGCCAACGAATGGATCACCACGCCCATGATGTTCAAATATATTGAGGAGCTCAGCGCGGCCTATGCACAGGACGGTGATATCTGCGGTCTGCCCGCCCGGGATATTTTCCGCCGCAGCACCATCTACTTTGCCCCGTCCCTCAACCCGGACGGCATGGATCTTGTCACCGGTGAGCTACAAGACGGCGCCTATTACCGGGCCGCTGCGGCCATGGCCGGAAACTATCCGGATATTCCCTTCCCCGAGGGCTGGAAGGCCAACATCTCCGGCGTGGATCTGAATCTGCAATTCCCCGCCGAATGGGAGAAGGCCCGCGCCATTAAGTTTGCCCTGGGCTACACCTCCCCGGGACCCCGGGATTTTGTGGGGCTTGCCCCGCTGTCCGCCCGGGAGAGCCGCGCCCTGTATAATTTCACCCGCCAGCTGAGTCCGGATCTGATTCTCTCCTATCACAC
This sequence comes from uncultured Oscillospiraceae bacterium, assembly GCA_934561725.1. Classification (GTDB taxonomy): domain Bacteria; phylum Bacillota; class Clostridia; order Oscillospirales; family Oscillospiraceae; genus Heteroscillospira. The sequence continues at coordinate 1,099 of CAKTGW010000209.1, read as the reverse complement.
CCAGGGGCAGGTGATCTTCTGGCAGTATCTGGATTACGAGCCCGTCAACTCCCGTGAGATTGCCGATGCGCTGGCCCGGGTCAGCGGCTATTCCGTGGAGAGCACGCCATATGAATCCGGTTTTGCCGGCTATAAGGACTGGTTCATCAGCGAGTACGACCGTCCCGGATATACCATAGAAGCCGGACTGGGCACCAATCCCCTGCCGCTGAGCCAGTTCGATCAGATCTATAAAGAAAACCGCTGCCTGATGACCGTCGCCGCTACAATCGAAGGCTGATTCATCCTTAGCTTTTGCCTCCCGCACCCATTCATACTCCGGAAATTTTTTGAAAAATTGGCTTTACTTATCCAGGGGAGGCTTGCCTTGTCGGTACCTAAGCCTCCCCTGTGTAAGGGGAGGTGGCGAGCTTGCGAGCCGGAGGGGTTGCCGTCTGTTTGGAGATCATGTTATACTTAAGTTAGGAAATATATGTTAGGACGTGATGCCATGCAGCCCAAACATAATAAGCAGTTGGTACCATTGGCAAAGCAGCTGCGAAAAGATATGACCAGAGAAGAGCGCCACCTTTGGTACGATTTTCTCCGCACCTATCCGGTTCACTTTACCAGGCAGAAGGTGCTGGGGAAATACATTGTCGATTTCTATTGTGCAGAGGCCGGGCTGGTCATTGAGTTGGATGGCTCACAGCATTATGAAGAGGTCAATGAGAAAAACGACGCAGAACGAACAGCATTTTTGCAGGGCTATGGCCTGCGCGTGATCCGCATACCCAATAATGAAGTTAACCAAAGCTTTCAGGCAGTCTGCGAATATATCCATACTGAAATAGAAGCGGCACTGAAGGGATAACCCCTCAGGCGCTTCGCGCCAGCTCCCCTTGATTCCAAGGGGAGCCTTGTTTTGCCGGCATCTAAGCCTCCCCTGTGTAAGGGGAAGTGGATCGGCGCAGCCGAGACGGTGGGGTTGCCGTTTACGGCGGAGGCATCAAACCCCTCAGTCAGCTTTGCTGACAGCTCCCCTTGATTCCAAGGGGAGCCTTATTTTGTCGGCATCTAAGGCTCCCCTTACACAGGGGAGCCTTTTTGCATGAAAAAA
>CAKTGW010000208.1 GCA_934561725.1 uncultured Oscillospiraceae bacterium | reverse complement strand
TGCCGGCGCCGGAAATGTTCTTTCCGATTTCGTCCACGACCAGTACATCGCATTCCTTAAACAGGATCTGAGCCAGATAGCCCTTTGCACGCTCCAGATATTCGGGCTCGCGCTGAGCAAACTCCTCGCTCTTCATGCAGACAACTTCTGCCGTGTCCTCGTAAGCATTCTCAACCACGGCCAGACCGCCGATGATGTTGCTGTGGGCGATGGCGTAGGTGCCCATTTCCTCGATGCGGGGACCCAGATTGGTAATGTGGGTGCTGTGGCAGCACTCGGCACCATACTGCTTGCCAAGGCCGATAACGATCATCTTCAGCAGACCGCTCTCGATTTTATAGCGGAAAGAGGTGTGGGGCTTGATGCGGTGAACAACAAAAATAGCATCGGCCTCATAGGCGTTCTTGTCCAGCTCCACGCGCAGGCCGCTGGCCGTATAGCCCAGAGTGACCGTCTCCATAGAGGACAGGATGGGAACGCCCATAGCCTCCTCGGTAACGCCCATGCCCTCAATCACGCCGCGCTGTCCCTCAGCGGTGGCGCCGCCGTGGCTGCCCATGGCAGGCACAATAAAGGGCTTGCAGCCATGCTCTTTAAAGATCTCAATAACTTCCTTCAGGATCACGGGGAAATTGTTGACCTGGCGGCTACCGGCAGTCAGCGCTACACGGTATCCGGGCTTCACGCGTTCCAGAACGCCGCTGGCTTCGACCTGCTTGCGGATCTCGCCGGTCAGATCCTCGATCATGGGACGGTCGAAATGCTGCCGGACCTTGACCATACGGGGCAGCTCGATCATGCTTGTAAGATCTTCTAGAATCATTTCAGTCTTCCTCCTGATATATTTATTTCGGCATAATAATTTATGGAATTTACGCACAACTACATTAAATATACATCTTTCCCAGACTTTTTTCAACCGGATATGTGCAATCTGGCGAACCATAAAACGCACAGGTTTGTTGTGCAATCCGGACACTTTGCGTCATCTTAACGCATTTGGCCGCAAACAGGAAAACACGGCGCGGATATTCCGCGCCGTGCCCGGTCTTACTCAGCTGTTCTGTTTCCAGGCGTTTCAGGACGCCCCCATCATGGCCCACTCATATTTCATATCCATGCTTTTGAGCTCAATGGCCGTGATCTCCTCGGAATTGGCTTCCCGCAGCTTCCATTCATACTCTAACTCAATTCTATCCGATACGATCAGCTTTACATATTCTTTGTACCGTATCGAATAGGGCACAAAGCCAATGGAATACCCGTGATACTCGCAGATCGTCCGCAGGCTGTCAATAAATTGCTGAAATTCCGGCGTTGGCGTATATTCCTCAAGAGCGATCCCATAATCCGGAGGTACATATCCCCTCTGTTGATTGGAAGCCGCACGCTCAACTAAATAGTTTTGCCGTACCTGGTCATGTGAATAATACCACCACAAGGCATTCGCATCATATACGTATATGCAGGATGCTCTGGAAAGCGGTGTTATTCCACTATATTTGGCAAAAGCATTGATCGAGTTCTTTCTAAAATAACGATTGAGCAGATCCATTTCGTTCTGTGTCGGCCACGGAAGATATCCAACATCCAGAACAGTTCTCTCCAGCTGCGAAGAAAAATCTTCACTATCCGATGAAATTTTCTTGCCGATCAATACGATCCCCATCACACCGAGAATGATACATATCATTTTATGAGCTCTATTCAATCTGTGCATTGGCGTATTCCCCCTGTACAGTGCATATGAATTTCGCCCTTATATTGTTATATTGCATGAATATTTTTTATTTTCATTCTCTTTTTTATTAAAATATCATATATGTCTTTTCCTGTCAATAGGAGAAATACAGATCCCCCGCGGGCTGATAGTCCGCGGGGGATCTGTATTTCTTTGGTACTGTATGTCAAATCTTGTCTTGGAGGAAGCTTTCTATACGTGCGATAGAGATCTGATTTACATTGTTGCCCCAGTTGGAGGCTTCCACTGTAAACCGTGCGATCTCCGGGATCCGCGCGGGATCAATTCCGGCCTCGGTGAGCGTGCAGCGCAGGCCGCACTGCCGTTTCAGGGCATTCAGGCCGTCCGCCAATGCAGCGGCATCGGCAAAGCCGATCTCCTGAGCGAAGTCGTTCAGCTGCGGACGAACCTCCGCATTGATCCGATACCAGGCATCCGCGGTAAAGGCGCAGGCCTCGCCGTGAGGAATGCCAAAGGCGCCGGTCAGATGATAGCTGCACGCATGGCTGCCCGTCGTACCCGTGATGGAGAAGGCCAGTCCGGCAACAATGCTGGCTGTACACATTGCACGGCGTGCATCCCGGTCGCTGCCGTCTGCATAAGCCAGAGGCAGATATTTAAAGACCAGCCGCGCTGCCTTGACTGCCAGCGCATCCGTCACCGGTGTGCTCTTTACACTGCTCAGGGCATCAAGCGCGTGCATCAGTACATCAATGCCGCTGGAGGCCGTTACTTTCGGCGGGCAGGTGTATGTCAGCTCCGGGTCTACCACCGCAACCTTCGGGAAGAACAACGGAGAGGCCACTACGCCCTTTTCCCCTGTTGTCTTGTCGCTGATAATGCTCACCGCCGTCACTTCACTGCCGGTGCCAGCCGTCGTGGACAGGGCAATGATGGGAAGCGCCTTTGTAACAGGGGTCTTATCCAGGATCTGACGTCCGGTCACATTCATAGCCGCCGCTGCCGCTGCGCTTTTGGCACAGTCGATCGCACTGCCGCCGCCTACGGCGATCACGCAGTGTGCACCGCTCTCGCGGATCGCACGTGCCGCATCATCCACGTTCCGGATTGAAGGATTGGGTTCAATATCGCTGAAACGGCCGACGATTTTTCCATCGGCAGCTTTTTCCAGCTTTTCCGCAACACCGCAGGTCTCCGTAAACGGATCGCAGACCATCAATGCACGCTCAAAACCATTGTCTGCCATGATCTTGCCCAGCTCCAGGCTCATACCCTCACCGAACAGCACCTCAGTAGGATGAAAATGTCTCCACATTGCTTGTCCCTCCCAAAAGAATTGTTAATTACTTAACATCATTGTCAAAACACTAACATATAGCATTGCAATGCGCAAGGTAAATAATTAACAAACTTTCCGGGCGCTTTACAGAAATTTTCTCTGTTTTCGTCATATTTTTAACATTTCGTTGTGATCTTCACTAATCCTTCCGCAGAAATTTTTACACGCTTCCTACGCACTCTCCAGTAT
>CAKTGW010000207.1 GCA_934561725.1 uncultured Oscillospiraceae bacterium | reverse complement strand
TTTTAATTAGCCAGAAGCTTAAAGCTCATCACTGCGATACCCAGAATGACCAGAACCACACCTGTGGCCCGGTTAAGCGTTTTTGCATCAGCTTTATTGGCAAAAACTGCCGCAATACGCGCCCAAAGCAAGGTAAAGAGAACACACAGAGCAAAGATGCCCCAATTGGGCGCACCGCCGATCATAAAATGGGAAAATGCCCCGGTAAACGCCGTAAAGCTCATGATGAACACACTTGTACCAACGGCCGTTTTTAATTCATAGCCCAATACGCTTGTGAGGATCAGGAGCATCATCATCCCGCCGCCGGCGCCAATAAAGCCGCAGATCATGCCGATCAGCATGCCGCACACCAGCGACTGCACTGCCCGCTTCCTTGCGGAAACACCCTGCATGGCTTCCCGCGTGGTCATGACCGGACGCACAATGAATTTAACTCCCAGCAGGAATGTCATGAATACGGAAAAGCCGCCCATCGTCGAAGATGGAACTAGGCTGGCGATGTAACTGCCCAGCACCGTAAACACCAGTACACTGCCCATCATGATCAGGCCGTTTTTGATATCCAGATTTCCGTTTTTATGATAAGTATAGGCAGACACCGCACTTGCCAGCACGTCTGACGCCAGTGCAATGCCCACCGCCATGTATGGATCTATGTCAAGGAAGGTGATCAGCATGGGACTGATCACCGCCGCGGCACTCATCCCCGCAAAGCCCGTTCCCAATCCGGCACCCATACCGGCCAGAAATGTAATTAAAATAGCCCACAGCTTTTCCATTTTTATCTTTTAGCCTCCAGAATTTGATCCAGATTTTTCCCCATGATCTGCACTGTCCGGGCAAAAGCCTGACGCATGGACTCGTCAACATTGCTGAAAAGGCACTCAAAAAAGCTTTCCTGAAGCCGACGGCCACGGTCAATAATCGGCTGTGCCTTTTCCGTACAGAGCAGCTGCATTTTACGCCGATCCCCTTCCACGCTCCTGCGCTCCAGATATCCCTCGCGTACCAGTCTGTCCACATGGACGGAGACCAGATTGGCCTTTATCCGCCGGATCTCAACTATATCACGGGCAGTTCTGTGCTCCGGATTGTTGCCCAGAAACATCAAAATATCAAACGCCGTTTGCGGCAGCCCCAGTTCCTGGCACAGCGGCCTGCACAATGCACTGTAGGCCTGTGCCATTTTTTGCGCAAATTCCATACTTGGATGCATCGTTCTCCCTCCTTGTTATATCATTTTTAGATATTTCGTTTTTGAACTAATATAACACAGCAGACGCCGCATGTCAATAATAATGCCTGGAAAAAGCAGCATGCCATTTCCGGGCCAGACACTATGTTGTCACCGGAATCGTGATCTCCGTGACAAATTTTTCGATATCATTCGTGATCCCATAGTCGATCATTGTGACCTCCCGCGAAAAGCCGGCAACCTCCATACCATGCATACGAATATATTTCATGAGCATCTCATAATGTATGGGAGCTTCTGTGTGGTTGCCGCGGAAGCGCAGAGATACGCACGGACATCCCGGTAGCAGGCGTGTTTCTCCCTCGTAGCGGTCCTCCGGATCCAGGAGCAGAAAAACGCCGTCATACTGGTCGAATAGCCCCTGACACAGATGCTCTGCAGAGATGCCCACGCCGACCTTTCCCAGGAAAATTACCGCCTCCGACTGTTCTTCCGCCAAACGGATCGTGGGTTCTTCCATATCATGATAGCTGCGGATCTTCAGTTCTCTGTCCACCCAGGCAATGCGGCACGGCGGCATCCGGATCTCATGGATATGGTCAAGGGATGAAGTCCGTGCATCCTTTAGCTGGCGCAGACGATTGTCTATTTTTCGCTCTATCCGTGCCAGTTCGCTCTGCCGTGCAGCTACGGAAGCCTTTTGCTGACGCAGCTTTTCTTCAATATTGTCAATATCCCGATTCTGCAAAAAATCTGCGATCTGGCTCAGCGGCAGTCCGAGAGCGCGCAAATATAAAATCGTATTAAATGCCTCAAATTGCCGTGTACTGTAATAACGGTATCCGGTTTCCGGGTCGATCTGCTCCGGCCGAACCAGCCCAAGCTCCTCGTAATGCCGAATACTGCTTACACTCAGATGGAACATTCTGGAGATATCCCCTATTTTGAAAAGCCTCATAGCGCCTCTTTCTCTTCAGCTCCGTACCTCCGGAGCAATGCATACGCCGCAGCACAAACAAGAATGGAAAACAGCGATCCCGCTGCCGACGCCAGTCCCATGGGAAGCAGCGTTGCGGGAAACAACGCGGAGGCCAGGTATGCCCCCGGGATCCGTATGAGAATAATAGAAAGAAAATTGTGCAGAAAGGAAATTCCGGATCTTCCGCAGGCACAGAAATATCCGCTGAAGCTGAACTGTACACCAGCAAAAAAGCTATCCCAGACATATCCGCGAAGATACGGTGCGCCAGCCTTTCTTACCGCCAGATCCGGCGTAAACAGGCCGACCATCGGCTCTGCAATAAACTGCACGGTCAGCGCAACGGCAATGCCGACTCCCAGAGATATCCCAATTGCCGCACGCAGCGTTGCCCGCGCCCGCTCCGGCTTTCCGGCACCGATATTCTGTGCGCCCAGCGCCGAGACTGCCGACAGCATGGAGGATGGGACCAGAAATAAAAATCCGATGATCTTCTCCACGATCCCAACCGCCGTAGCGTCTGTCAGTCCGCGGCGGTTTGCTATGATTGTGATCACAATAAAGGATATCTGCACAAATCCGTCCTGTGCGCAGACCGGAACGCCGATCTTTAAAATTGACTTCATCACTGCTGCCACCGGGCGAAAATCAGATTTTTCCAGTGCAATACCGATCTGTTTCTTTCGTATGGCGATCATTGCGATAAGCACACTGATTGCCTGAGCCAGCGTTGTACCCAAAGCCGCCCCCATCGGGCCCATGCCCAAACCGCCGATAAACAGGTAATCCAGCCCGATATTGGCTGCACAGGCCACGGCAATGAAATACATGGGACTTTTACTGTCACCCAGCCCGCGAAATATGGAGCTGATAATATTATAGGCGGTAATAAACGGGATCCCAATAAAACAGACCGTAAGATACGCCAAGGTCCCTTGCACGGCCGCAGATGGCGTAGACATCACGGAAACGATGCTCTGTCGGAACAGGAGCAATCCGCAGGTCAGGGCAACAGACAGCCCCATAAACAGAACGATCGTATTTCCGATACAGAC
>CAKTGW010000206.1 GCA_934561725.1 uncultured Oscillospiraceae bacterium | reverse complement strand
GTTCTGATGGCTACCGGCGTGCTGGATACGCTGCTGGGGCATCATCATTAACAGACTTAAATAAACAGCCCGGGAGGTTTTACCTTCCGGGCTGTTTATTATGTCCACAGACCATGTCCGATCTCGCTGCGTGACAGCTGGTGCATGTCTGCGTCATAGCATGTAAGAATATATTTATTGGAGAAAGAAAGTCTATCGTCATCGGGAAAGCCGGAAGAAAAGAAATCGGCGGAACGGGTGAGAAAATAGGTTTTTCCGTTTTTGACGATGTAGTCGCTATCCGGGATCTCCAACTGTATGGCAATGTCCTGGCTGTTGCTGAAGGCAGTTCCTTCGACTGTGATGTGGCGGACGGATGGGTCGTCGACCTGCCCGAATACACAGAAATACCTCTGACCGTCCTTTGCAAGGGAGATCTGAAAGGCGGCATGTACCGGCAGATCGTCATCCAGCGGTGCGGTGCACGCAAAACGGGGCTGCCATCCGAACAAGGAGAGGCCTGTGCCGGCCAGCATGACTACATTGTCGTTGGCGCAGAGATAATAGCGTTCCAAGGGCGAGCCGGAGACCGCTGAGCCGCTGAGCGACCGGATCACCTGTGTATGTCCCACGGCCTCCTGCTTCTCCAATGCACGTCTGGCCTGCATGGGGAGAAAGGAAAACAGCCCCGTGGCGCAGGAAAACAGCAGAAGTACGAGCAGGAGCGCCAGGCTGCGGAGAGCCTGCTGCCGGCGTGAGCGGTTCTTTCGTATGCTCTTCATGCAGCATCCCCCCAATCCAGAGGAAGCCGGGCTTCCCAATGTGTGCCATAGCGGTCAAAAATCAGTGTTGCCTGCTCCGTGCCGGCGGGGAACGGTGTGAAGCTGCTCCAGTAGGCTGCACCTGCGGATGAATGTCCCCCGCCGGAGGTCGACTCATAGGCATCGACTTTGAGGCTTTGAAGAAGATTCCCTGAGCACAGGTCCAGGACATTGGAGGGATAGGTAACAGCGTCGATGTGTACGCCTGTGCGGCCTTCGTTTGTACAGGTCCCGTAGCGGAGGATACGCACAGTGTGCCCCTCGACATTAAAGCGGATGTCGCAGTCCGTATAGACAATGGCGGTATCATCTGTGCTTTTGAAATCAGCGGCAGTGACAAAACGGGCCTCCACATTATTGTAGATCTGATAGAGCAGAACACAGCCCGGCAGAAAAATGCCCAGAATGAGCAGGACGGAGGCTGCTTTGCAGACATAGTTCAGATACAGCCAGAAGGGCTTCAGTTCGGCGTTGAGCTGCTGCCCGATCTCGCAGGGATCACCCATTTCGGTGATGGCGCGGCGCTCAGCCTCTTCCGGAGCCAGACCGCGGCTGACCAGTGCGTCCTGATGATCCTCCAGGTGAGCCATAAGCTCCCGGGTGATTTCATCCCGCTCGTCGCTGGTGGCGCGTGGGGTGTATTTCAGAACGGTCTGGCAGAACTCTTTGCATTTATCCATGGTGCACACCTCAAACCGGGGCGGAGACGGGGGAGAGGACAGAGTTGATCGCATGCTCATAGGCGCGCCAGCGGGCGGTCTCCTCCTCCAGAAGCTGGGTACCCTTCCGGGTCAGGCGGTAATATTTTCGGATGCGGCCGGCGGGCGTTTCCTGACTGTAGGACTGCAAAGCGCCTTCATTTTCCAGCGCTTTTAAAATAGGATAAAGCGTACCCTCCTTCATGGCAAAGGTCTTGTCAAACTTTCTTTCTAGCTCGGCGATCATCTGATAGCCATACATGTCGTTGGCAGAAAGAAGGCTCAGAACCAGCAGACGGGTATGCTCCATATTTTGTTTCATAACAATATACCTCCTGATTCGATGCATCGAGTATCTATGCATATATAATACATCGGAATACGAGGTATGTCAACAAAAAAATCCGGCAGCCAGTCAGCTGCCGGACAGTACATGTTCAGCGCCCAAAACCGGAGGCGCTCAGATCGCAGATCCCGTTGATGAGCAGGCTGAGGCCGAAAAAGCGGATGACACTTTTGGCTGCAGCAAAGGGATTGATGGTCAGGATCAGTCCCAGAACCAGCGGAATGAGTGCGGAGATAAGCAGAGGGCGGAAGGCGGTGCTGCCGCTGCGGAAGGCGTCAATCACAGCGGGCAGCTTGATCGCACCGCTCAGCAACAGGGCAATGCCGAGTGCCAGCGGCAGAAGGGAGAGCACAGTTGCCGGCGATGTCCAGCAGAAAAGTGCAGCCAGCAGGGCAAACAGACCGGCCAGGCCCTCTCCGGTGCCGGAGAAGCCAAGCTTGCGGGCATTATAAAAAGCTACAAAATTTGTTACGCAGAGAATAAAAGCACCGGCAGCCAGTGCCCAGCAGAAAACCGCGCCGCTCATCCCCGGAAAAAGCAGAAGAATCAGGCCAAGGATCATATACAGTGCGGTATTAAGGGGAGAAAAGCCGCCGGAAGAAAAGAACCAGCTCATATGGATGCCTCCTGTGTAAAGATTACATATAGAAGTATACACCATTTTCCGCAAAAAGGCAAAGATAGAGGGAGAGACAAAAGAGAAAATATTTGATCAGTTTGTAAAATTTATACAGTGCTTTGACCTGCGCAGCATAACTATTTAAAACAAGAAGATGAAAACGCGGGGAACGTCGATAAAAGGATTGACAGACCGGAGCGCGGAATATATAATTAACTATAAAAATTGCAAAAAAATCAAGCATCTGTTTTATATATGCCGCACAAAAAATGTGAAATGTTTATGAATATACCATTGTATAGAATTACAAAACGCGCGGCAGCAATGCCGCAGAGCACGTTTAAGTCAGAGTAACCAAAACGTGTATGCGGTGTTTTTTTAATCCGGTAAATTGTTTTATGCAATTTATAAAAAGACTAAAGGGAAAAAGGAGTATGAAAAGATGAAAAGAGCATTTGCGATCCTGCTGTGCCTTGCCATGGTCCTGGGAATGACGGCCTGCGGCGGCAGCAACGCGTCCGAGAGCAGCGCTCCCACGAGCGGTGCACCTGAGGGAAATAACGGCGATGTTATTACTCTGCGTGCCTCTCATTCCACAGTGACTACCCATCCCTATCACATGGGGCTGGAAAAGTTTGCCGAGCTGGTGTCCGAGCGCACCAACGGCGCAATTGAGATCGACATTTTCCCCAGCGGCCAGCTGGGCGATGAGCGTGCCAACATTGAGGATCTGCAGATGGGTACGCTGGATATTGCCGTGTCCTCCACCGGACCTCTGGGCAACTTTGTTGAGGACT
>CAKTGW010000205.1 GCA_934561725.1 uncultured Oscillospiraceae bacterium | reverse complement strand
GAAGTACTCCGGTGAGGAAAACTTAATGGCAAATGCTGCGATCGGCGGTCCAAAAAGCGAGAGACCGAGTACGCCAACCGTTCCGGCTATAAAGGACCCGATAGCCGCAACGGCAAGCGCTGCACCGGCCCGTCCCTTTTTTGCCATCTCATAGCCGTCAATGGCTGTAACGACCGACGCCGCTTCGCCGGGCAGCTTCAACAGAATGGATGTAGTCGAGCCGCCGTACATGGCGCCGTAGAAAATGCCTGCAAGAAAAATCAGCGAGGTCGCCGGTGATGCCATGCCATACATGGCGGGAAGCAGCAGCGAGATCGTTGCCGCCGGCCCCAGCCCCGGCAGGATCCCAACAGCTGTTCCGAGAAAGCAGCCGATAAAGCCATACAACAGGTTTATCGGAGACAAAGCCACCATAAAGCCCTGTAAAATTCCGCTCATATGTGCTCCCCCCTACCACGGCAGCAGGCCATTGGGCAGCGGCACCCGGAGAAACTTCTCAAAAAGCACCCACATGGCCGCAGTACCTATAATGATCACCGCAGCAGCCCGGACAGGCTTTTCCCGCTCCAAAATGAACTGCCATGCTGCCAGAAATAAAATCGTTGCGATAATAAAGCCCAGACGTCCCATCAGCAGCGTATAGATGACTGTGATCCCAAAGGCCAGCATGGGCTTTTTCCACTGGCTCTTTTCCCACAATGGCCGTTCCTCCGTCCCGCTGCGCAGTCCGCCCACCACCAGTATTGCGGAAAACAGGAAAATCCCAGCTCCGCAGATAAACGTAAAAAATCCGGATCCCGGCGCATGGATTGAACCTACCTTCAGCTTTGCAAGTGCATAGTAAACAACATAGGCGCCCACTGCCATAAAGGCCATGCCCGCCCTGTACTGCTGCTTTGACAGCATAGCTTCCCCCTTCTTTCCAGTCAAAATTTATATTTTCCTTCTCTCTCACCGTTATTTTATGAGACGCTATCTGTGCTCAGCACTAATAAGGCATAAAGAATTCCATATACAAGGGAGAACTATTTATAAATTCCGCTCTGTTTCCAAGAGCAGACAAATAAAAAAGCAGCGCTCCTGTTTTTTCAGGAACGCTGCTTTTTCAGTTTTTTCTCGCGTTTGTGCGTATACATACGCCGATCCGCACGCTCTACAGCCTGCTCAATGGTACCGCTGCCCGCGCTGTCATAGCCATAGGAGAAGCTGCATCCGGTATCCAGCATAAGCTTTTCCATAAGGCTAAGCCCATCTGTCAGCTCCCGCTCACTGCACCGCTCTGCCAGGATCACAAATTCATCACCGCCATAGCGGAAAATGCTGTACTGCGGCCCGCCGAAGGCACATTTCAGTACATTTGCAGCCTGCGCAATGGCAGCATCACCGGCGCTGTGGCCATAGTTGTCGTTCATGCTTTTCAGCCCGTCCAGATCCAGCATGACTGCCCAGATCTGTTCACCATTTCTGCGCGCCCGCTCCAGTACATTCAGCTTTTCCACATAGGCCGCCCGGTTTCCCGTCTCTGTAAGCGAATCCGTGAAGGCGATCCGGTAGAATCTGCGCTCCTCCTGAAGCTGCTGGTTCTGCTCCACGATCTGCTGCGTCTTGTAAATTGAACCGATAAACACGCCGTAGCAGCAAAAATAAGTCAGGCACATCAGCAGATACAGCGGAACTGCATCCGGCCGTTGGACGATCGGCTTCGGATACATGGCCGCAAACATCAGGACAACATAGAACAGGCCGGATGTCAGCGCCATACTGTGCCAGCCGGTCTCCGCCCGGCGAAGCAGCTTGGTATAGAGCTTAAAATACCGGCGTGCAAACATATAAACCCCGCCCAGCACGACCAGCAGCATGACCGGAATAAGAAGGCTTCCGCCCTCCAGCCGCGCATCAGAGATCCTGCCCATAAAGGCAATGATGATACACAGTGCATCCATAAAGCAGAAGGTCAGCCAGAATCGGGCATCCCGGAACTCAGACAATATGTAAAACAGCAGCAGACTGGGCAGGCTCAGAAAGCATGAGGAAGCCACCGCATAGGGAACGCGGAACTGCAAGGTCGCCAGAACGTAGGCAAGTATCATTCCCAAGCAGCTGACGATCAGTATTCTCCGCTTTTTTCGCGTTGAAGCCAGCCCCAGCATGGGAACTTCACCCAGCAGATTAAAGCCAATCACGATCAGATCGATCAGAACATTGGATAGCTCGTCCATTTTCACCTCCGGATGCGGTATATACTCTCTGTCAATACCACATCAGCTTATATTATACCCTCTCTCCACGCCTGCCGCAAGGCCATCTGACAAAATTTTAATAAGCTATAAACACACCGTTTTCCTCTGTGCGGCAGCTCTTTGCATAGCTTATAAAATTTTTAGTATTGTTTTGTCGTTTTGTATCCGTTATAATACATACGGAATGTATCCGGCGAATTGGGAGATCGCTGTCAATATTGGAGGTCAAAATATGCTTAGAGAAAAGGTTTACTCATACTACATTGAACAGGGTATGAATTGCGCGGAAGCCATGCTGCTCGGCGCCAACGACGAATATGGACTGGGGCTGAGCCCTGAAAGTGCAAAGCTCATCGGCGGTTTTGGCGGCGGCATCAGCTCCGGCAACGTCTGCGGTGCGCTTGCCGGCGCAGTTGCCGTGATCGGTCAGATGCTCATCAAGCAGGATGCCCACAAAACGGAGGGCTTTGGCGATGAGTGTCAGAAGCTGACTGAGGCTTTTGAGGCCCGGCTGGGCAGCACCTCCTGCGCCGTGCTGAGTGCACGCAATAAGCGCGAGGATGAAAGCCGCTGCCTGATCACAGTGGACGCCGCCTGCGAGGTTCTGGATGATTTTGTCCGCGGACACCGCATCGGCACTCCTGTAACCGCCGAGCAAAAGGCCGCTGTGAAGGGTCTTGGCTTCCTGCACGACAAGAACACCCCCGACCGCTTCAACGCCCGCGTGATCACTGTGAACGGCAAACTCTCTGTAGCCCAGATCCGTGCCATTGCAGAGGCCGCCGAAAAGTTCGGCACCGGCGAAATGGCAATGACCACCCGCCTGACTATTGAAGTACAGGGCATTCCCTATGCCAACATTCAGCCCTTTATGGCTTTTCTGGCTGAATACGGTCTGGAAACCGGCGGCACCGGCTCTCTGGTGCGCCCTGTGGTCTCCTGCAAGGGGACCACCTGCCAATACGGCAATATCAACACCTTCGAGCTCTCCAGAGAGATCCATCAGCGCTTCTATAAGGGCTACCG
>CAKTGW010000204.1 GCA_934561725.1 uncultured Oscillospiraceae bacterium | reverse complement strand
GATATGGCTGATACGCTGGAAGAGCTGGCCGCCACCAACTGCGAGAGCTTTTATCGCGGCGCTCTGGCCCGGAAGATCGATGATTTTTCCCGCGCCTGCGGCGGATATCTCCGGGCTGAAGATCTAGCAGAATACGAAGCCATCTGGGTCGATCCCATTTCCGCCCGCTATAAGGGCTACGATGTATGGGAGCTGCCGCCCAACGGCCACGGTCTGGTCGTGCTTATGACCCTGAATATGCTCCGGAACGACCACTTCACCCATCATGATGACATTGAAACACTGCACCGTCAGCTGGAGGCCATGAAGCTGGCCTTTGCCGACGGACAGAAATACATCACCGATCCCGCCTGCATGCGCCGCAGCGTGGAGCAGTTCCTGAATCCTTCCTATGCCGATGCCCGCCGGGCGCAGATCACCGACCGGGCGCAGCCGCCCATCGCGGGGGATCCTGCCTGCGGCGGTACGGTATATCTCTGCACGGCAGACGGCGAGGGCAATATGGTCTCCCTTATTCAAAGCAACTACCGCGGTTTTGGTTCAGGCATTGTCATACCCGGCACTGGAATTTCTCTGAATGACCGCGGCTACAGCTTCAGCCTGGATCCCCAAGACGACAATTGTCTGGCTCCGGGCAAGCGCCCCTATCACACCATTATCCCAGGTTTCCTGACGAAAAACGGCCATGCCGTTGGCCCTTTTGGCGTTATGGGTGAGTTTATGCAGCCCCAGGGGCAGGTGCAGGTAGTCATGAATACCATCGATTTTGACATGAATCCCCAGTGCGCCCTGGATGCGCCCCGCTGGCAGTGGGTCGGCGGTATGAAGATCGAAGTTGAGCCCGGTTTCCCCCAGCATCTTGTTGAAGAGCTGGCCGCCCGCGGACATCAGATCAGCATTGCCTCCAACTCGCTGGCCTTTGGCCGCGGCCAGATCATCTGGCGGGACGAGCACGGTGTTCTGTGCGGCGCTACAGAGCCCCGCACGGACGGGACTGTAGCCGTCTGGTAGAAAACCTTTGACAAACAGCGGTGCCCGTGCTATCATGGGATCAATTCAATACAAAAAAGGCCAAGAAGGGAAAGAGTAGTTTTCCTGCAATGCCGCAGAGAGGGGGCGGCCGGTGTAAGCCCCTGCAGAGCAGATCACGAAGCAGTCCTGGAGCCGGGACGCCGAACAGGCTGTTGCAGTAGGCGTCAACGGGTTCTCCCGTTACAGGGACGCGGTATGTCAGTACCGGCAGAGTGCAGGTTTTTTCCTGAATTTAGGTGGTAACACGGATTTTTATTCGCCCTAAACATTTGCAGATGCAGATGTTTAGGGCTTTTTATTTTTTCGGGAGGATGAGAAAATGCGTACATTTGAAAAATCACATAAGCTTGACCATGTCTGCTACGATATTCGCGGCCCCGTAATGGACGAGGCCCAAAGGCTGAGCGCACAGGGCATAGATATTCTGAAGCTCAATATCGGCAATCCGGCCCCCTTCGGCTTCCGCGCCCCCCAGCAGATCATTGACCATATGTCCAACGGTCTCACCGAGCACGAGGGATATTCCGATTCCAAAGGCCTGCTGTCAGCACGCCAGGCCATTCTGGGCTACTGCCGCAAAAAAAATATTCCCTGCGCCGGAGTGGACGACATCTACACCGGCAACGGCGTAAGCGAGCTGATCACACTCTCCATGCAGGGACTGCTGGACAGCGGCGACGAGGTCCTGGTCCCCAGTCCGGACTATCCTCTGTGGACCGCTTCCATCACGCTGGCCGGCGGCACTGCCGTGCACTATATCTGTGATGAGGGGCAAAACTGGTATCCGGATATTGAAGATATGCGCCGCAAGATCACACCAAAGACCAAGGGCATCGTGGTCATCAATCCCAACAATCCCACTGGCGCCGTATATCCCCGGGCGGTTCTGGAGCAGATCGTCCAGCTGGCACGGGAGCATGAACTGATCCTGTTTGCCGATGAGATCTACGACCGCCTGGTTATGGATGGCCATGAGCATGTCGCACTGGCCTCCCTTGCGCCGGATCTGCTTACGCTGAGCTTCAACGGTCTCTCAAAGTCCCATCTGATCGCCGGCTACCGCTGCGGCTGGATGTGTCTGTGCGGTGACAAAAGCCGCGCCCGCGGCTACATTGAGGGACTGAATCTGCTCTCCTCCATGCGGCTCTGCTCCAATGTCCCCGCCCAATCCTTGATTCCTGCCGCACTGGATCTGCTGGACGAGATCAAGCCCCTGCTGGCTCCGGGCGGACGGATCTATGAGCAGCGCGCCTGCATCTATAATGCCTTGATCCAGATTCCCGGTGTAAGCGCCGTAAAGCCCCAGGCTGCCTTCTATATTTTCCCCAAGCTTGACCAGGCACGCTTTGGAATCCGGGATGACGAACAGTTTGCTCTGGATTTTCTCCGGGAAAAGCATATTCTCGTCACGCACGGCGGCGGCTTTCACTGGGAAAAACCGGATCACTTCCGCATCGTATTTCTGCCTGAACAGGCCGTACTGCTGGAATCTGCCCGCCGTCTTGGTGAATTTCTGGAGAGCTATCACCAGTAAAAATGACTTATTCAGACAGAAAAAACATTTGAAATTCCCGTTCACATCCGCTATAATAAACATATAACGTGTGGCGTTTCTGCGTAAATCCAGTTGCAGAAGCGCCGCATTTTTTTGTAAAAGCGGGTGAGTACCCTCGGTAGACAAGGGTATGAAAAATGGGAGAAAACTTCATAAGCAAATCGCGTAGCAGAAATGCGTAAGTCCGGATTTTTTCGGGCTTACGCATTTTATTTTTATGTCAGAAAGGAAAATTATATGGATACCGGAAATCAGTTTTTGGGAACGGAGCCTATCGGAAAGCTCATGGGGCAATACGCCGTCCCCTGCATCATCTCGCTGTTGGTAGGCGCGCTCTATAACATCGTTGACCAGATTTTTATTGCCAACGCCAGCTACCTCGGCTCTTACGGCAACGCGGCCAACACCGTTGTTTTCCCGCTGACCGTCGTAGCACTGGCCATCGCCGTTATGGTAGGCGACGGCTGCTGTGCCTTTGTCAGCATGGCGCTGGGCAGAAATGAGATGGAGAAAGCAAAGCGCAGCGTTGGCAACGCCGTCGTGCTGACCGTTGCCGGCAGTCTTGTTTTAACGGCAGTCTATCTCATTTTTGCGGACAGCATTATTGCTATGTTCGGCGGCACCGTCAACGAAGAAACCTTTCACCACTCTCAGGAGTATTTCTTCTATATCACGCTGGGCATCCCGTTCTATAT
>CAKTGW010000203.1 GCA_934561725.1 uncultured Oscillospiraceae bacterium | reverse complement strand
GCCGGATATTACCCTGAGCATTCTGAAAAATGTCCGCAGCGGAACAGAGCTGCCCCGCAAGCTTTACTATACCGAAAATGTCTACCGTGCCAGTCATCACAGTGGGGACATCCGTGAGCTCATGCAGGTCGGTCTGGAATATGTAGGCGATGTGGATCTCTACGCCAAATGCGAGGTCATCTCACTTGCATGCCAGAGTCTGGCCGCGCTGGCTCCGGGGTATGTACTGGACATCTCCCACATGGGGCTTGTAACCGGTCTGCTGTCCGCAGCCTGTCTCCCCGAAGATATTCAAAAGCAGGCACTGGTCTGCATCGGCAGCAAAAACGGCCATGAGCTTCGCCGGCTTCTGGCCGGCAGCGGGCTTGATGCTGAACAAATCGCCCGGCTTACCGCACTAGCCACTCTGAGCGGCCCCTTTGAACAGATTCTGCCGCAGGCCCGGGCTCTTGCCTGCGAAGCTGCCTCATCGGATGCCGTAGACGAGCTGGAACGATTGTATAACATATTGAGTCATGTCACGGATGTCAGTCGACTCCGGCTGGACTTCTCCATTGTAAACGACATGAGCTATTATAATGGTCTGATTTTTCGCGGCTACATCCCCGGTGTACCGGAAGGGATCCTCTCCGGCGGCCAGTATGACCATCTGGCCCGCAGGCTGAGCCAGGCACCGGGAGCCATCGGCTTTGCAGTCTATCTGGATCTGCTGGATCTTATTGCCGAGCCGGATCCTGAATATGATGTGGATTTTCTGATCCTCTGCCCCGGTGACGACAAGGCACTGGAAGCCCTGCAGCGTTCTGCCCGGCTGCGTGAAGCCGGACTCAGCGTCCGGGTGCAGAAAACGCCGGGCCGGATCCGTGCCCGGGAGACCATAACGCTCTGAGGAGGACCGAACATGGACAATTACATTAATATCGCTCTACCGAAGGGCCGCCTCGGTGACAAGGTATACGGGATCTTTGAGAGTCTGGGCTATGGCTGCCCCGCCATCCGCGAGGAAAACCGGCGCTTGATCTTTGAGGACGAAAAAAATCAGGTGCGCTATTTCTGGGCCAAGCCCTCGGATGTAGCCATCTATGTGGAGCGCGGCGCCGCAGACGTGGGAGTTGCCGGCCGGGATATCCTTCTGGAGTACGAGCCGGACGTCTATGAGCTGCTGGACCTGGGGATCGGCCGCTGCCGTATGGCCGTGGCCGGCATGAAGGGGCAGCGCCCTTCTACCCGCCGCACACTGAAGGTCGCCACAAAATTCCCCCATATCGCCCATGATTTCTACGCTGCACGCAGCCAGGATATCGATATCGTCAAGCTCAACGGCTCTATTGAGATTGCCCCGGTGCTCGGCATGACCGACGTGATCGTTGATATCGTCGAGACTGGAAAAACACTGCGTGAAAACGGGCTGGAGGTTTATGAGGAGATCTTTCCCATCAGCGCCCGCTTTGTGGCCAATAAGGCCAGCTATAAATTCAAGACCGCACAAATCGATGAAATGCGCCGCCGTCTGGCCGAAGCGCTGGAGGAAAACAAATGATCCAGATTTTTGAACAGAACGAGATCCGTCCCGAGGATATTCTGCACCGGGACAACGCCGCCAGCGGCGTGGAGGCCGCCGTCAGTGAGATCCTCAATTCGGTGCGCCGGGGCGGCGATGCCGCCGTACTGGCCTGCTGCGAAAAATTTGACGGTGCCGCTCCGGAACGGCTTAAGGTCACACCGGAAGAAATGGACGCCGCTCTGGCCTCTGTGGACAGCAGCTTCATCGCCGTTTTGGAAGAAGCCGCGGCTAACATCCGCGACTTTCACCGACGCCAGAAGCGCGAGAGCTTTGTTATTGCAGAGAAGCCCGGACGTGTTCTGGGCCAGAAGCTCATGCCGCTGTCCCGTGTGGGACTGTATGTTCCCGGAGGCACTGCCTGCTATCCTTCCACTGTGCTGATGAACTGCATCCCCGCCAAGATTGCCGGTGTACAGGAGATCTGCATCTGCACGCCGGCCAAAAACGGAACGATCCGCCCGGAGATCCTGGCCGCGGCAAAAATCGCCGGCGCCGACCGGATTTTCCGCATCGGCGGTGCACAGGCCATCGCTGCGATGGCCTACGGCACGGAGAGCATCCCCCGGGTAGACAAGATCACCGGCCCGGGCAATGTATTCGTAGCCGAAGCCAAGCGCCAGGTATACGGTCTGGTGGACATCGACATGATCGCAGGCCCCAGTGAGATCCTGGTCATTGCCGATGAAAACACCGATCCCGTCTGGTGCGCCGCAGACATGCTGAGTCAGGCTGAGCACGACAAAAATGCCGCAGCTGTATTGGTCACTACCAGCCGGGATCTGGCCATTGCCGTTCGTCAGCAGCTTGAGATCCAGCTGTCCTCTCTGCCCCGCGAGGAGATCGCCCGCGCCAGTATAGATAACCGCGGCCGTATTATTCTCACAAACAGCATCCCGGAGGCGATCGATCTGGCCAATGCCATTGCCCCTGAGCACCTGGAACTCTGTCTGGACGATCCATTTGCCTGGCTGGACCGGGTGAAATGCGCCGGAAGCGTTTTTCTGGGACGCAGCTGCCCCGAGGCACTGGGCGATTATCTTGCCGGTCCCAACCACACACTGCCTACAGGCGGCAGCGCCCGTTTTTCCAGTCCGCTGTCTGTAGACGATTTTGTTAAAAAGACGCAATTTATTTACTATACGCAGGAGGCGCTGGCCTCTGTAGGCACACAGATCTGTAGCTTTGCCGCCCGGGAGGGTCTGGACGGTCACGGCCGCAGTGTTGCCGTAAGACTGGAGGGAACAAAATGAGCCGTTTTCTGGATGCGCGTTTTTCTTCTCTGGAGGCCTACACCCCCGGTGAACAGCCTCTGGACAAAAAATATATCAAGCTGAACACCAACGAATCCCCCTATCCCCCGGCCCCTGGCGTGATCGAAGCCATCACCAGCCGCGAGGTTGCGGATCTGCGCCTCTACTCCGATCCTGCCACACGGGCGCTGACTGCCGCCATCGCCGGACACTTCGGTGTTTCGACTGACATGGTCTATACCGGCAACGGTTCTGACGATATTCTGAACTTCACCTTCATGGCCTTCTGCGGCAAAAGCAAGGGCGTGGCCTTCCCTGCCGTCAGCTACGGCTTTTATGAGGTCTACGGCACACTGTACGGTCTGGATTGCTTGCAGGTCCCGCTTAAAGATGACTTCAGCATCGATCCGCAGGATTACTACGGACTGGGCCGGACGATCGTGATCGCAAATCCCAACGCTCCCACAGGCATGGCACTCAGCCGG
>CAKTGW010000202.1 GCA_934561725.1 uncultured Oscillospiraceae bacterium | reverse complement strand
AAAAATATTTTTCAACAGAGAAAATCTCAGCCAGCTGGCCGCCGCTTCCTTTGGACAGACATTCAATATCACGCCCCTGCAATTGATCACGGCTGTAAGTGCCTGTGTCAACGGCGGAAGCCTTATGAAGCCCTATATTCTCAGTGAAGTACGTGACGCGGATGGAAATACCCTGTCCATAACCGAACCGGTGCATGTGCGGCAGGTGATCAGTCCGGAAACCAGCGCCCTCGTACGCGAAGCGCTGGAAAAGGTCGTAGGAGATAAAAATGAGGGCACAGGAAGAAATGCCGCGGTTGCCGGATACCGGATCGGCGGCAAGACCGGGACCTCAGAGAAGGTCGCCCAGAATCTGGAGAATGATCAAAAAGAGTACATCGTCTCGTTTATCGGCGTGGCGCCTATGGATGACCCGCGCATTGCCGTACTGGTTCTGCTGGACACCCCCAGCAGCGAGACGGGGATTTATATCAGCGGCG
The DNA here is from genome assembly GCA_934561725.1 of uncultured Oscillospiraceae bacterium. Classification (GTDB taxonomy): domain Bacteria; phylum Bacillota; class Clostridia; order Oscillospirales; family Oscillospiraceae; genus Heteroscillospira. The sequence continues at coordinate 2,848 of CAKTGW010000202.1, read as the reverse complement.
GTCAGATGGCCGCACCGACAGTTGGAAAGATTTTTGCCGATGCGCTTCCATATTTGGGTATAAGCCCGCAGTACTCGCAGGAGGAACTGAAGAGCCTCAGCCGCACTGTGCCGAATACCGAAGGGCTGAGCGTGGATAAGGCACGGCAGACTTTGCAGGGGGCTGAGCTCACGGCCAGAGTCATTGGCGAGGGTACACATGTTTCCGCACAGCTTCCGGAGGCGGGAAAACAGATCGCACCGGGCAGTGCTGTGCTGCTGTATACAGAGAATGCGCCGGAGACGGACAGTACGTCGGTTCCCGAGCTGCTCGGAATGACGGAAAAAGAAGCGGTCCAGGCTCTGGCTGAGAAAAATCTGTTTTTGTATGTGCAGGCTTCCGGTGCGTCGGACGGAGTCGTATCCGCCCAGAGTATTTCGGCAGGCAGCAGAGTGCAGGCCGGAGCGGTAGTGGGAGTCATGCTTACTGATCCGACTGAATTGGGAAGATATTGAGAACCATGCATTCCGATAAGGAGGGCTTTAATATGAAATTAAAAGAATTGCTGGATGAGCTTCAGGTGCTGGAGTGCAGCGCAGATACGGATATGGAAATCGGCGACATCTGTTACGATTCCCGCGCTGTGCAGCCCGGAGATGTTTTTGTTGCTATTGTTGGCTTTGAGACAGACGGACACCGGTATATCGGCAGTGCAGTGGAGCGCGGTGCGGCCGCAGTTGTTTGTCAGAGCCGCCCGGAGGCTGAAGTTCCATATATCCGTGTGGCAGACAGCCGGCTGGCGCTTGCACTGATGTCCAGAGCCTATTTTCATGACCCGGCGGCACAGATGACGATGATCGGCGTGACCGGAACCAATGGAAAGACAACGTCTACCTTACTGATCAAGCATATGCTGGAGACTGTCTGCGGAGCAAAGGTAGGATTGATCGGGACCAACAGCAATATGATCGGCAGCGAGGAGCTGCCCACTGAGCGTACAACGCCTGAGTCCTATGAACTGCAAAAGCTCTTCCGTCAGATGGCGGACGCCGGCTGCACGCATGTGGTTATGGAAGTCTCATCCCACTCCCTGTGCTTGGAGCGGGTTGCCGGGATTCAATTTGCAGTGGGACTCTTCACGAATCTGACGCAGGATCACCTGGATTTCCACGGCACTATGGAGAATTATGCAGAAGCCAAGGCAAAGCTGATTTCACAGTGTGACCGGGGAATCGTCAATCTGGACGATCGGTGGGCGATATATATACTGGAGCGGGCAAAATGCCCCATGATGACCTTTTCTGTAGAAAGTCTGGAGGGCGACCTGATTGCCAATGATCTGCGCATCAGCCCCAGCGGCGTAAAATTTGTGGCGCTCCACGGCAATGACGGCCTGGCAAGAGTCAGCCTGCCGATCCCGGGACGCTTTTCCGTTTATAACGCTTTGGGTGTGATCGCCTGCGGGCTCAGTCTGGGATTGAATATGCAGGATTGCACAGAGTCACTGAAAACTGCGCACGGCGTAAAGGGCAGAGTAGAGGTCGTACCGACGGACGGGGATTACCATATTCTGATCGATTATGCCCATACACCCGATGCTCTGGAGAATGTGCTCCGTTCCATGAGAGAAACGGTCTCCGGGCGTGTGGTCGTCCTGTTTGGCTGCGGCGGGGACAGAGACCGTACCAAGCGGCCCATCATGGGTGCAATTGCCGCAAAGCTGGCCGACTTTGTGATCGTCACCTCCGATAATCCGCGTACAGAGGAACCGATGGCGATTATCAATGAGATTCTGGCCGGAATGAAGAGCGTACGCACGCCCTATGTGGTGATCGAGAACCGCCCTGCGGCGATTGCCTATGCTATTGACAATCATCAGCCGGGTGATATTATTATCCTTGCCGGAAAAGGCCATGAGACCTATCAGATCATCGGGAAGGAAAAGCACCACATGGATGAACGGGAGATCGTGGCCGAGCATCTGGCGCTGCGTGCAGCTAAAAGGGAGAAAAAATAATCGGGGGAACCAACCAATGACAGTCAAGCTTATTGCGGCTTTTGTTCTTGCATTTATCATATCTGCGCTTACGGGATACTTTCTGGTGCCATATCTGCGCCGGATCAAGGCTGGACAGGCGATCCGCGAGGATGGCCCGGTTTGGCATATGTCCAAATCCGGTACACCGACTATGGGCGGCATCATGTTTATTCTGGCAGTTTCGGCAGTCTGCGTCACGGTGGGCTTTGATGAAATGCTGAAGGGAAACTATGTCCATATTTTTGTTCTGGTTTTTTCTTTGATATTTGGCGCGATCGGATTTCTGGATGACTATGAAAAGCTCCGCAAAAAGCAGAATCTGGGATTGACCGCCAAGAAAAAATTTCTTCTCCAGTTGGTCGTAGCGATCGCTTTTGTGTTTTTGCTGCGCAATTTCGGCCATCTTACACCGAATCTGTATATTCCCTTTGTGAATAAGTCCGTTCCGATTCCCGAGGCTGTATACGTGATTTTTGCGGCGTTTGTCATCGTCGGCACGGTGAACTCCGTAAATCTGACTGATGGTGTGGATGGACTGGCAACGGGAACCAGCATTCCTGTTTTTATTGCATATTCAACGATTTGTGTGGCATGGGGACAGGAATTCACAGCGCTTGGAATTTTTGCGGCCGGCCTGACCGGTGGCTTGCTGGGATTTCTGATCTATAATTTCAATCCTGCCAAGGTGTTCATGGGGGACACAGGCTCCCTCTTCTTGGGTGGTGCCGTCTGTGCCATGGCTTTTGCCATGGATATGCCGCTGATCCTGATTCCTCTGGGATTCATGTATATTATTGAGACGTTGTCAGACATCATTCAGGTGACTTACTT
>CAKTGW010000201.1 GCA_934561725.1 uncultured Oscillospiraceae bacterium | reverse complement strand
CCTATCCGGCATAACGGTGTGCTCTACTGAGCGCCGAGGCTCAAATCCGCTGACCGTCACTGTGCTGGTCCCATCACCTGTGATCACGGCACCCATCTTTCTTAAAAAAGTCGCCAAATCACAGATCTCTGGTTCTCGTGCAGCGTTTGTGATCACAGTAGTCCCCTCCGCGCCGCAGGCGGCGAGCATGATGTTTTCCGTAGCTCCAACACTGGGCAGTGCCAAAGTGATCTGTGCCCCCCGAAGCTGACGGCAGAAGCAGACAATATCTCCGCCCTGTTCCGTGATCTCTGCCCCCATCTCGCGCAATGCGGACAAATGCAGATCTATGGGACGGGGACCAAGCTCACAGCCGCCGGGCATTGCCATGATCGCTTCACCGAATCTGGCAAGGACCGCACCCAGAAAAATCACAGAGGATCGCATTCCGGCCATAAGCTCATGCGGAATCGTACTGCGGTCAGCCAGCTCAGAATCTATGTAGATGCTCCCTGCTTCGCGCCGTACCCGGCAGCCCAGGCAGCGCAGGATATCGATTGAGCCGTCTACATCCCGCAGATCCGGACAATGATGCAGCGCTGTACGGCATCCGCACAGAACAGACGCCGCCATGATCGGGAGAACCGCATTTTTCGCGCCCTGCGTTTCTATGGTACCATGCAGGGCGTTGCCGCCCTCAATGCGCCAAATATCCATTTTCTCTCCTCCGCAAGCTGGATTTGTTCCATACTATGCAGTTTGAGGAAATGGTGACAACGCTTTATTTCTTATGCTGGCGTGCCATATCGATCAAAATCTCAGCGATCTCATCTGTGGCTTGAATATTGCCCTGTGTGCTCATGTTCCGGCTCATGGCCTGCAGTGCGACCGAATCGCTCAAAAGCGTGCGCATATCGCTGAGCAGGCTCTCAGCCGTAAACTGGCCCTCTAAAAGGACACGTGCTGCGCCTGCCCCTTCAAGTACCCTGGCATTTTTTTCCTGATGATTATTGGTCACATTGGGCGAAGGTACCAGCAATGCCGGCTTCCCCAGCACGGCCAGCTCAGACAGGGTGGACGCGCCTGCCCGGCACAGGACCAGATCGGCCGCCTCCATCACAACAGGCATATTGTAAATATACTCCCGTACATCAACGTTTTTTCTGTTTGCTGCACCGGCGTTTTCAAGGCGCTCCATAAAGCGCTTATAGCCACGCTTGCCCGTGGCATGGATCAGAGAAAATTCATTCTCCGGCATGTGAGTGATCAATTCCGACATGATTTGATTCATATGGTCCGCCCCAAGCGACCCCCAAACAGAGACCACCAGCGGCAGATCCGCAGGCAGACCCAGTGCGGCCTTGGCCTGCTCCCGGGTCATGGCAGTAAATTCGCAGCGAACCGGCGTACCTGTGACCAGTACCTTGCTGCGCTGCTTATAGTTCTCACGGCTTTCCTCAAAGCCGACCATGATCTTATCTACCTTACGTGCCAGCATTCTGGTCGTCAGGCCGGGAACGGCGTTGGACTCGTGCACTGCCGTGGGGATACCCATGCCCGCAGCAGCTGCAAGCACGGGATAGCATACATAGCCGCCTGTGCCGACCGCCACGTCCGGCTGAAATTCCCGGATGATCCGCTTGGCCTCAGTTGTTGAGGCAAATACATTCCGCACCGTCTGAAGATTGTGCAGGATCATTTTGGGTTTCAGGCTGCGGCTGAGGTTAGTGATCGTAACAGTACGGATCTCATATCCTGCCCGCGGCACCAGCTCTGTTTCCATTTTTCCCTTTGCTCCCACAAAGAGGAACTGTGCATCCGGCAGACGTTCCTTAATTTTTCCCGCTACGCCCAGAGCCGGATTGATATGCCCCGCCGTACCGCCGCAGGTGAACAAAAATTTCATAGGTTTTGCCTCCATCTATATCTACCCATCACTTCCGTCTGGAAGCGCCGAGAATAATTCCCATTTCCGCCATCTGGATCAGCAGTGCCGTGCCGCCATAGCTGAAGAATGGCAGCGATATGCCGGTACAGGGCACAAGATTTGTACATACGGCCATATTCAAAATGACCTGCATAGCCAGAAGCGTGGTCAAGCCCGCACAGACCAGCAGACTGTACCGGTCCCGGCAGTGCATGGCGATCCAATAGCCGCGCACGATCAGCATGGCAAACAGGAGCACCAGCAGCAAAGCCCCGATAAATCCCATTTCCTCACACCAGACGGAAAAAATAAAATCGTTGTGCTCCTCCGGCAGATACAGATACTTCTGCCGGCTTTGTCCCAGCCCCAATCCCATCAGCCCGCCGGATCCGATCGCGTAAAGGGATTGGATCGTCTGCCATCCCTTTCCCGTTGCATCCGCAAACGGATCCAACCATGCGATGATCCGGCTTGAGGCATGGGCAAATTTTGTGACGACCACGATCCCGGCCGCTGCAAACAGCGCTGCGCCGCCGATAAACCAGTACAGGCGCGCACCGCCCAGAAAAAGCATAACTGCGCCAATGCCCAAAATAATGATCGATGCAGAGATATGCGGCTGCAGAAGGAGCAGGCCCACTACAGTAACCAGCACAGCGGCAAACGGCAGGATCCCCCACTGAAAAGTAGTCATCCGCCGGTCAAGAGCGCAGATCATCCGTGCAAAAAAGAGTACAACGCCTATTTTGGCAATTTCAGAGGGCTGAAAGGTGATGAATCCCAGGCTGATCCATCTCTGTGCTCCGCCTGACCGGACGCCGATGACCGGCACCAGAGCCAGAAGGACAATGGAAGCCGCCAGCGTCAGCCCGGAAATCCGGCGGTAAAACGTCATAGGCAGATTCGCACAGATCAGCATTGCAAATACGCCGCCAAATGCAAAAATCGACTGACGTATGAAGTAGTACGCCGCATTTCCTCCAGTCTCCTGCTCCAAATCATAATAGGCTCTGGCAAAGCTGGAAGAAAATACTGTAATAACACCCATAACCAGCAGCAGAAGCGTCAGAATCGCGAATGGAATATCCACCCGAAAGCCGTCAGTAACAGCAGTGCTGCTCTTAGGCAGTCGCGCCGAGCTGTAGGTGATGGATCTTTTTCCGGCAGCAGACAAGCCGAAACACCTCCCGACAAACATGAAAATTTGTTCGGGTTTCTCTGTCTCTATACCCTGAATGCCTTACAGCCCATACCGGCCGCATACAGCAAAAAAGCTGAGCAGCGCTGTACAGGCAGAAATGCCGGTGAACAGGCAGAAGAGCTCCTTTTCCTTCCACTTTTTGCCCGTCCATCCGCCCATCTCCAGATGGTGATGAAACGGAGCCATACGAAAAATACGCTTTCCGTGCGTACACTTGAAG
>CAKTGW010000200.1 GCA_934561725.1 uncultured Oscillospiraceae bacterium | reverse complement strand
ACAATCATCTATGACAGTACAAAAGGCTGCATTCACTGTTCTGGCGCGGCGGCCCACGCTCTCATAGCCTTCGATTCCCCGGACGATCTCATCATCGGTCAGCTTCAGAGCAAAGCCCACTGCCGCCGCAGCCAGAGCCGCGTAAACCAGATGTACCCCAAATGCATGGATCCGCACCGGAATATGCCGCTCGCCGCAGCTCAGCACCATTTCCATGCCGTCCAATCCCAGTGCACGAACCTCTTCGGCACGGACCGCATTGTCCGGCTCCAATCCATAGCATCTTTTTTCCATGGGAGCTGTATATGCACGCAGCTTTGCGTCATCACCGTTCACCAGCAGCAATCCATCAGGCTGCATTCCCTTTGTAATAGCTGTTTTGGCGCAAAGGACACCACCCAGATTTCCCAGCTTTTCCAGATGAGAATAGCCGACTGTGGTGATCACGCCAATGGTCGGACGCACCATAGCTGTCAGCCGCTCCATCTCTCCGAAATCGGATATTCCCATTTCCACTACGGCCGCCTCATGCGCCTCCGTCAATCCGAACAGCGTGAGGGGTACGCCCAGCTCATTATTATAGTTTCCCTGTGTCTTCAGGGTATTGAATCGCTGAGACAGGACGCCGGCGATCATTTCCTTGGCCGAAGTTTTTCCCACACTTCCGGTAACGCCGATCACCGGGATCCGGAACTGCATCCTGTACCATGCCGCCAGCTGTCCCAAAGCCTTTTGCGTATTTTCCACCAGAATATACGGCAGCTCTGTCGGTCCCGGATCTCTCTGGCAGAGGGCACAAAGTGCACCGGCAGCACGGCAGCTTTCCAGATAGTCGTGCCCGTCCGTTCTCTCCCCGGGTATGGCTGCAAACAGGCAGTCTGCCGCCGCCTCACGACTGTCCCGGGTAACAAAGCTGATCTCATGCTCCAGCACGGCATCATTGCCTATAAAACGTCCGCCGCAGACCTGTACGATCCTGGCCGGTGTCATTCCTTTCAATGGTACTTCGCCTCCGAAACTGCAATGATCTTCTCACACAGCTGACCAAAGCTCATGCCCTCAGCCCGGGCCATCTGCGGGATCAAACTGGTCGGCGTCATGCCCGGCAGTGTGTTGGCCTCCAGGCAGTAGAGTCTGCCGGACGCATCCAGCAGAAAGTCCACACGGCAGTATGCGTCAATATGCAGCAGCCGATTTACCTTTTCCGCTTCGTGCTGAAGACGTGCCGTCTCTTCATCCGTCAGGGGTGCTGGACAGATTTCCTCAGTCAGCCCGGCCTGATACTTGTTTTTATAGTCATAAAATCCGGATTTGGGGATGATCTCGATTGCCGGCATTGCCCTGCCGTCCATCACACCCACTGTAAGCTCCCGGCCCTTGATATACTGCTCCACGATCAGCTCATCTTCAAACTGAAAAGCCATCTCTACGTGGGATGCATACTCCTTCTCATCCGTTACGATATAGGTACCCACACTGGAGCCGCCGGAACAGGGCTTCACCACACAGGGAAAGCCCACATTTGCATAGGGCTGCTCACCCTTTTTCAGTCGGATTCCCTCCGGGACCAGAACGCCCCCCTGCTGAAGCAGGCTTTTGGTCACGCCCTTGTTCATAGCGATTGCGCTGCCCAGATAGCCGCAGCCTGTATATTTAATAGCGCAGATATCCAGCATGGCCTGCAATTTTCCGTTTTCACCCTCTTCGCCATGAAGCGCCAGAAAGGTCATATCGGCAGCACGGCAGATCTCTATCACGTTTTTGCCCACAAGACTGTCATCATCCTTCTGACGCATAGCCCGTACAGCCTCCAGATCCGGGATCTGCTCACCGACCCTGACTCCCAACTCCGGCTGCGGCAGGTCAAAGATTTCCTCCGGCTTCTGATAGCTGCCGGTATAGCCAAAGAAAACATCCACCAACACAGCCTTGTGACCAAGCCCGCGCAAAGCGCGGGTCACTTCTGTACCGCTGGATATGGAAACATCCCGCTCGTTGCTGAGCCCTCCGCACAGTACAACAATATTCATAAAAAAACACTTCCTTAAAAACTGCAATATCTCCGCCATATACATTCAGACAGAGCCCGGCGCCGCACTCTATACGGCGTTTTGCGGATATTATATCACAGTCATTTGTCCACTTCAACCGAATACGGGCCGAAGAATTTATCAAAAAATCTTGTAACAGCAGTGAAACTTTGCTATAATAATTAGGCTTTTTACATATGAAAGGATGCGAATCATGTCCTATATCGTTCTGGACCTTGAATGGAATCAGGCAATGTCCTCAAAGGCGTCAGTATTCAACAAGCTCCCCATCCATCTGCGCGGAGAGATCATTCAGATCGGCGCCGTAAAACTTACAGACGATTTGCAGCCGGGAGAGGAATTCCAGAGGGACGTACGTCCGGTATATTTCCGCCGGATCCACTATAAAGTCAAAAAGCTGACCGGCTTTGACAAGGAGCGCCTTGCCGGCGGCATGAAATTCAGACAGGCCATGGAAGAATTTCTGGACTGGTGCGGCCCGGACTGCACATTTCTGACCTGGGGCTTTGACGATAAAAATATCATGGAGCAAAACCTGATCGTCCATGATCTGGATATTGACTGGATGGGCAACTGGATCAACCTTCAGGTCATTTATAATTTACAAACTGATGGTGACCGCAATCAGAAAAGCCTAGCAACCGCCATGGAGCATTTTGATATTGCCCAGACCCGTGTTGCCCATGACGCTTTGGGTGACGCCTACAATACCGCTCTGGTCTGCTCCAGACTGGATCTTCTCTCCGGACTGGAACAGTATGACGCCGCCACACATGTTCTCCCCTGCTGCCGCAGCGGAAAGGTCAGCACAGCCGGCGATGAGGCTGAGCCCATCGAGCACATCTCGCTGGAGGGTCACGCCAGCCGCGAGGATATATGGACGGATGAGGCCATCAGTGCTTTGAAATGCCCGGACTGCGGTGCCTGCACCAGCATGACCCGTTGGGTCAACCAGGGCGACAAGCGCTATATGAGCATTGCAAAATGCCCGGAGCACGGCACATTTCTGGTGCGCATCCGCCTGCGGCATTGCGATGACGGCAGCTGGACCGCCAACCGGCTGATCTATCGTGCCGACGATAAAATGGTAGAATTTTATCGCGCAAAAAGCACCCAAAACCGCCGTATCCGCCGCAGAAAACGTAAAACCGCAAAAAAGGCCTGAAAAAAACCGGAGCTTAAAGGCTCCCTGCTGGTAAGACAGTAAAATTCAAAATTCTTGGAACAGGCATGATTTCGGTCATGCCTGTTCCGCTTTTAGCAGCTCATCCACGGGAATGTAGCCCACAAGG
>CAKTGW010000199.1 GCA_934561725.1 uncultured Oscillospiraceae bacterium | reverse complement strand
GCGGAAGCTTTTCTCCTGTAAGTATCATTTTTACCTCCTGCAAATCATTCCGCGGCAATCCCGGAAAAAACGGAATACCACTTCATCCGGCTAGGGTTCATTGCACGGCCAACATAGCCCATATCATCAAGGCGTTGGTTCACTTCGTCCATGAATTTTGACATATCGGAATTAATGGGGAATGCTGTTTCATGGTGCATAGGAACGGTGATGGTCCCGCATAAATCTACAATGTCTTTTGCATATTCCTCTGCAGTTGCGTATACCATACGCTGCCGCAACAGCAGATTTGGGCCAGAAGTTCGCCATGCTTCTTTCATGTTGAGCATATCTACACCAGCTGCAAAGCCGATCCTGAATTTGTTTGGCAGCGTAAGCATGAAGTTCAGGTTGCAGAGGGAACCAACGCTTGTCAGCTCTGCCGGCACATCAACCCCGAATTCTTTTAGCGCTTTGCCTGCATTCGCCATACGCCTTCTTGCCGTGTCGCCTGCAACCGGATTGTGCAGGGCCGGGAATACGTTTAGGCGGAAGTCATCAAACACATATTCGCCGCCCTCCTGAATCGGGAAAATACTGCCAAACGGAATATCAAAAGCCTTCGATAATTCAAAAGCAAACCTTGTGTCACAGATAATCAAAGGGTGGAACCGTTTGTAAAGATCAGGAACATGCAGTATGTGATCGATGTGCGAATGATTTAAAAGGATATAATCACATCCTTCTAAATCCCCAGCAGAAATCGGGAAGGGCGGCTGAATTACTCCACCGCCAAAGAAAGGATCTGTTACAATGGTCTTTCCGTTCGGAAGCTTTATTTCATAACATTGTGCTTGAACCCATCTGATTTTTACGGTTGAAATGCTCTCCTGTGATTTATACGCTACATTTTCATTTAAAGGAACTATACTTGACAGACTAACCATTTGCTTCTCCTTTCTGGCCTTGTGCTATACAAGAATTGTAAATTTTAAAACCGATTTAATGTCAAGGGTAATCCTGCACAAGATTTGCCGCAGTAATAGGTCAAAATGACCGATCAAGCGCGTTCACATCGCACAGTTTTGAACGTTTTTACGGTGATAATCCACTTTGCATTTGTACAAGCTTCAAGCGGATTTAAACTTGTACGAAGTATTTAATTCTTATCATTCCAAGCAATCAAAATCTTGATTGCAGAAGGTGAAGTCCTGCAAAAGAATAAAACACTCAATTAGCACTTCTAACAAAACGGCACAGTACTCGGAGCAGAATCATCATTAACTACTAGTTCTATACGGGAGGCATCATGATGCAGCACTACGCCATTAGCCAAATCGCATCCTTCTTAGGCATCTCAACCCAAACCATTCGCAACTACGAAAAAAGAGGGCTTATTCAAATAGAAAAATCTGAAAACAGCTACAGGCGTTTTCAGGCTTCGGACCTTACCACTTTGCTCTTCATCCGCGCTTATCGAAACCTTGGTTTCTCACTTGATGACGTTGAGCAGCTTATGAAAACATCAAATTCTACTGTTCATTGCGTCCTGGAGCAACGTGAACAAGAATTAGTCCAGCAAATTGAGCATTTGCAGTGGCAACTTAAAAAGATTGGTGAGCAGAAGAAAAATATCACCCGCTGCCTAGAGGAGGGCACAAAAATCCGAACCGAAATATGTCCTTCCTATCAGGGTATCCTTTTCCGGGAAAATAGAGATTTGAAATGCCAACTTGAAAAAGGGCATATTCTTTCTTCTCTGGTGGATCAAATGCCGGATAGCAGGCAGTTTATCCATATTTCAAAAGAAACTTATTATTCCGATGCTCAAAAATATGCCGTTGGATTAACGATACCAGATAATTTTCAGCATTTTGACTTATCTGAAGATGTATCCCTTGCAACTTTACAGCCCTGTGTTTGTCTCACATTTAATGTATACACCTCAGCTGCAAATGACCCTGCTTTTCGAAAAGATAACTTTTTGAACTACATATTTGAATCTGTTGGAATCCAAGAATATATGGATGCGCATGCATTGCAGTTGATTGACAATGTTTGGGGCATTGCAATTCACCATAATGTAACCGATGACGCAAAATGTTTTGTTTACAAATTCTTTTTCCCTGTATTAAAATGTGAATAATTTTGCTTGCTACAGCTCTCCATCAAGAAGTCTGTGCTGTAAGATGTTCTCTGCATATCAAATCCGTAAAATCGCAAATCTTCTCCCGGTGCAGCAGATTCATTGTATGTACGCATATAGGCAATCAGATCGGTCATTTCCTGTGTGCGGTAAATTGCAAAGCCAATCGCTGCTGCGGCCTGTTCCGCTGTTCCGTTTCCGCCGTGGATATACCGATTGACTTGCTCGCATCCCCCGAAATCACCCTCCAGTGCAAACGCACGGACACCATACCGCTCCACCACCTGACGAAAAACAGTAAGACGGAGCTGCTGGAACTCAACGTTCCCATGTGTGGCTTCCCCTAAAGCGATTATTTTTGTATCGGATGGAATTTGAATCTTATCAATACTTTGCGCGTATCTTGCAAATTCTTCTGCATCTGCACTTGCTCCTGTCCCAAGGCCGCCGAAGCGAAAGTAAATAGAACCGAAAATCAAAATCAAAGCAAGGACAGGCCGAAGAATAGCTTTCCATACGCTACGCTTTTTCTTCATTTTTTTCATTGCTATCGTATCTCATGTCTACGGAGATCCTTGCAACTCCGCGCTGGCAGCATTCCTGTTCTTGTCGAAGGCATGTGCCCTGATGTCGGAGCAGAAAGTCCTCAACGGTTCATTCTCGTTTGTGGTAGGACCCGAGTGATGTATTGACATTCGCATCGGTATTCCCGCAAGGGTTGGAACGATTATTATCCGTACACCAGCAAATATGGGATAGTAATCGACTTATAACCCTCTGGCGAAGTTCGCCAAAGGTTTGCGCGATGGCAAGAGTACAGCGGAACCCAACACAAAACCTCATGCTCTTCCCTGCGTGGTGTTAGCTTAATTTACCAAATATTGGGTGGTGTTATGTGTCGGGCTTTTTTAGACTGTAAAACGCTGTTGCAGTGTACAGCTTGAGAACTTGCGGCGGGGTAAATAGCCTGTGACTATGCGGGACGCAGCGACTATGACTGCCTGCACCGGGTATTACGCAGTTCTTCACACGCAGGAGGTCACTGGTTCGAGTCCAGCAGTCTCCACCAAAAAGTTCTCGGTTTCGCAGGAAATCGGGAACTTTTTCTGTTTATGTCTTCAAATAGTGACGCGGCATTTTGGCGCTTTTCGCTTGACCCAAACCGTGACCCAAAAGCCGAGAGGTCAGGAAAGCACCGGAGAGGGGCGGATGGCATCATCCG
>CAKTGW010000198.1 GCA_934561725.1 uncultured Oscillospiraceae bacterium | reverse complement strand
GACTGCGATGGCCGTGGTGGTGATGCTCCTGCGGCCGGTCACTACCAGCGACTACAGCCGCTTCGCCACCGACACCCTGCGGTATGAGCGAGCACAGGTGACAGCGGTGCTGGCGGAGGACCTGACCGACAGCACTCTGGGGACCGGCCAGCGGCTGGGCACCCAGAGCCTAAGGGTCCGTCTGGCGGACGGTCAGGAAATTGAGCTGACCAACTATCTCACGGAGACGCACAACGTCCTGCTGCACGAGGGCGACCGCACTATCGTCTGCGCGGACCTGCCCGTGGGGACCGCGGCCTATTACACCATTTACAGTTACGACCGCACGGGCGGGCTACTGGCGCTGGCAGCGCTGTTCGTCGGGCTGCTGGCACTGGTCGGGCGGCGGAAGGGGCTGGATGCCTGTCTGGCCATCGTCTTCACCCTGGTCTTGCTCCTGCGCGTGGCGCTGACGCTGCTCTATGCCGGCGGCTCCCCAGTAGGGGTCGGGCTGATGACGGTCCTGCTGGCCACGGCAGTAACGCTGGTCCTGCTGCATGGACCGACCCCGGCGTGTCTGCTCGGTCTGGCCGCCACTGGGCTGGGCGAGGGTGCGGCCTGCGTGCTGTTCGCGGTGTTCTCCCGGGCGCTGCATCTGACCGGGTTCCAGACCGACAGCGCCGAGGGGCTGCTGCTGATTGCGCAGCACACAGGCCTACAGATCCGCACCCTGCTGCTGGCGGGCGTGATGGTCGCGGCCCTGGGCGCGGTGATGGACGTCGCGGTGTCCATCCTCTCCGCCCTGCGGGAGGTCGCGCGCGTCAGCACGCGGCCGAGCCGGGGAGAGCTGTTCCGCAGTGGCCTGCGCATAGGCCAGGACATGATTGGGACGATGAGCAACACCCTGATCTTCGCCTTTGCGGGCGGCTCGCTCACCACGATGCTCCTCTTCGTCTCCTACGGGGTACAAGCGAATCAGCTGCTCAACTCCGACTATCTGACCATCGAGTTGGCCCAGGGCCTGTGCAGCACAGCGGCTGTGATCCTGACGGTTCCTGCGTCTGCCGCGATCGGTGCTGGTTACTATGGGAAAGTGGTCAATCAAATCTCTTCCTAATTCACGTTGTTGCGGGCATTGACGCAAGCATAGCATTTTGATGTCAAAATACTGCTTGCTGGGGCATGCATCCCAGAGAAGAATGCCTGGTGTTTGAAAACACTCAGCCCTCTCTCATTACCCAAGAGGTCTGGGGCATTGTGCAGCAAGTGCGAAAGAACAGGCGTCGCCCGAAGCAGATGGAAAAACAAAGCAAATATTCCGGTCTTGTGTTCTGGGCCGCATCACCACGGAGCAGTTCCAGATGCTTTCCGGCAGCTATACGGAAGAGCAGAATCGAATCGCCGCAGACCGTGGAGATCTATTACAATGGCATCGGTTATGTGGGCAAACAGCAAGACGTTAAAAGCCCGTGAACCCTGGAAACAGAAGAACCCCGACAGGCATCGTAAACACGATAACCTGTCGGGGTATTCCCCGGAAGCAGTTGTTACCCCTGGCCAGGGGTAACAAACGCCTGCTGTTATTGTTTTCAACTGAAGAACATGGATTTATATCCCATTACAAACACATACAGAACAATGAGCGGAAGAATCCATTTTATATACGCATGAATTGCCCGCGGGAAACGCAGACCCTGCCCGGCGTTGGCCTCTTCCATGAAATTGTCCCAGCCCCAACCGATCTTCCAAGTGCAGAAAGCAACGTAGACCAGGCTGCCGAGGGGGAGAATATTATTACTGACCAGAAAATCTTCAAAGTCCAATATGGTAGAGTCTCCGCCCAGCGGATGAACAAATCCGAGCACATTATAGCCCAGGACGCAGGGCACAGAGAGCAAGATAACCACGATCAAATTGATCAAAACGACCTTTTGGCGGCTCGCCTTTGTCAGATCCATGCCATAGGACACAATGCTCTCAAAAACAGCGATCACTGTGGAAAACGCCGCAAAGCACATAAACAGGAAAAACAGAGAGCCCCACAGCCGTCCGCCAGCCATTGTATTGAACACACGCGGAAGCGTAATAAAAATTAGTCCAGGACCGGAATCAGGATCTACGCCATAGGCAAAGCAGGACGGGAAAATGATTAGTCCGGCCATCAAAGCCACTGCCGTATCCAGCAGCGTGATGCACAGTGCTTCTCCGGCAAGGGAGCGGCTCTTGTCAATATAGCTGCCAAAAATCGCAATGCAGCCCATGCCGATGCTCAGCGTAAAAAAGGCCTGTCCCATTGCGGCAAACAAAACCTTCTGAATGCCTGCTTTCCGGATCGCGTCCAGATTTGGCTGGAGATAGAACTGAAGGCCAGCCTCTCCGCCCTTGAGAAATACGGATCTTACAGCCAGGACCACCATAAGAGTCAGCAGTAAGATCATCATGACCTTGGTGATCCGTTCCACGCCGTTCTGAAGTCCCATGGCACAGATTCCAAAGCAGAGAACGATCACAATGACTGTGAACACCATCATAAGCGGTGCATTGGACAGCATCTGCCCAAATTCTCCCGAAACGGCAGATGAATCCATACCGGAAAAATCGCCCTTTGCTATCTTTATGAAGAAATAGAGCATCCATCCGGCTACGGTAGTATAGAACATCATCAGCAGATAATTGCCGGCTATGGCAAAATATTTGAAATAATGCCATTTTGTTCCCTTTGGCTCAAGCACGTCCATGGACAGCGCCACACTCTTGCGGCTGCCGCGCCCTACCGCCAGCTCCATAACCAAAATGGGAATACCCAAGATGACCAGAAACACCATATAAATCAGAACAAAGGCCGCGCCGCCGTATTGTCCCGTAATGTAAGGAAATTTCCAAACATTTCCCAGACCAATGGCGCATCCTGCCGAGATCAGGATAAATCCCAGGCGGGATGCAAACTTTTCTCTCTGCGACTCCATTAAATCATTTTCCCCCAAATTTTCTTTACTTTCGTTCTTCAAGAAATGCAGCGATATAATCCAGCTGGGCACGCAGCGGCTTTTCCGCCGGTCCGCCGGGTACGTTGCGCTTGCTGACGCAGGTCTCCAGACTGATAAAATCATATACGTCGGTGTCAAATACATCAGAAAAGCTCTTATATTCGTCCAGCGTAAGAGATTCCAGCGTTTTGCCATGCTCAATGCAGTAATTGACTGCACGGCCGACAATCGTATATGCCGTCCTGAAAGGCATTCCCTTTTTGACCAGATAATCCGCACAGTCTGTAGCATTGATAAAGCCGCCGTTGGCCGCAGCGCGCATCTTATCCCGGTTCAGCCGCATGGTGCTCAGCATAGCCGCAAATACAGGCAGACATTTTTTCAC
>CAKTGW010000197.1 GCA_934561725.1 uncultured Oscillospiraceae bacterium | reverse complement strand
TCAGCGCATGACCCTTGCCGATCCGGGTGCCCAAAGCGGAGCTGTATTCATTACCGGCAGAAATGGAGAGCATTACGCCGGAAGCTGCAATGTTCTGGAACACCTTGGCGACCTCCTCATCGCCCTCCGGTGTGCTGAAGCCGCAGATAGAACCCAGACTCATATTGATAACGTCAGCGCCCAATGCCACCGCATCGTCCGCCGCGGCCAGAATATCATCCCACGTGGCGCCGTTGCTGCCACCGGAGCTGAATACCTTCATGGCCAGGATCTGTGCCTGGGGCGCTACGCCGACTACATCGTCAACCACGCCGGCATTTGCCGCTGCAATGCCGGATACATGTACGCCGTGGTCACCGGCGGAGCCGGGTGTTACATCCGTATCCTTATCCGCATAGTCAAAGGCAAAGGGAACCTTTTCAGAACGGTATACCTGGCTGCCGGTAATGCCGGCCAGCTTCTTTTCCGCATTCAGATCCTTGGCAGCCAGAATCTGTTCAATATCCCGCTGCGTCAGAGCCGGATTTTCAGGCGCATCTTTAAAGCTCTTGTGGCTGATTTCCAGTCCGGTATCCAGAATGGCAATGACCATGCCCTCACCCCGATAACCGGAGGAATTTTCCAAACCGCCCAGCTCTGTGGTGGTGGACTCCACATTCGGCGCCACCTTGAATTCAGGCGCCGGATAGGCCGCTGCCACATTGGGCAGAGCCCGGATCTCATCCAGCTTGCCGTAGGCTACCCGGATGGCAAAGCCGTTTGTCGCCGCCGTGTAGGTGTGCAGGACCTCTACCGGTTCACCGTCCAACACCTTGCTGGAGATCTCCTTCTGCACAGCTACCTGCTGGCGCAGCATCACTGCCTGATTCCGGATCTGAGGGGTGCCGCTGCTCTCTGTCACCACCGGCTGTGTCTCCAGAGTGACGATGGCGGTGATCACCTCCGCCGGATCAATGGGGTTTGCAGACTCTATGAGTTCCGGTCCGGAATCCCGCAGCTGCTCCACCCGCTCCGTATTGCTGGGCGGCTCCTTGGCCGTTCTGTCATAGGCAAAGGCCGTCACATTGGACGTGACCAGCATGGCCGCTGCCAGCAACAATGAGAGAATACGATGTCTTTTCTGCAATTTTTTGACTCCTTCTTTTTGAATGTAGTAGTTTTGACCCCTCTCCAAGGGCTGTTCTTCTCATCCTTTCATCTGTACTATAAAAGCATCAAAGTTAGTTTGAGCTAACCAAGCTGCACATAATATCCCATATCCGCCAAGGGATATGGGAATTATAGGCGAAAAGTTTTCTCTATAAAGTTAGTTTTGACTAACCATCTGTCAAAAAAAGAATATTCTACCTGTTGATAGAATACCTGTCTATTTTTTGCCGCGAGTTAGTGCAGACTAACCTTTTTCATTATACATGCTGGCGCATATTTGTCAATTCTTTTTTAGCCGTATCTGCAAGCGCAAAAATATAAGCCACGCCGCTCCTCTCAGAATACAGATCGGATGTCGTGGCTTTTTCGTCAAATCCCGGCAGCAAGCGTATCTTTCAGATACATGCTGTCCAACAGGCGGGTACCTGCTGCGGTCCGGAACACGCGCCGCCGGAAATTTTCGATCATTGTCTGCGTATAGCTGCTCTCTCCCGCGTTGACCAGAAAATCGGCTTCCAGCAGGATCTGATAGTCAGAGCCTGACACATCCGTATAGGTGTGATGATGCGCCGCCAGCCAGGAAATTCGGTCTGCATCCTCACGGCTGACGGGCAGCTCTGCAAAAAACGCCTCTACCAGCGGCGGACTCTCTGTCTCCTGATTTTTTCCGTTGGTATTGCCGTATTTTTCCCGGCACAGCGGGCAGGCAATATCATGCACAACAGCAGCAAGCTCCAAAACAGCCTGCGTGTGCCCGTCCAATCCCTCCAGCTCCCCAATTGTTTTGGCCATGGCCCACACCTTGAGGAAATGGTCAATGTCGTGGAGGTTTCCACTGTAAAATGCAATCATTTTTTGTACTGCGGCTGCAATCGTTGTCTCTGTCTCTCTGTTCAAAGCGCTGTCCCCCTTTTCGGAACAAACATTCCCTTCATGTCGGCCCGCTCCAATTCCAGCAGCTGCACTTTTTTACGGATCCCGCCGGCATACCCGGTCAAGCTGCCGTTCGTGCCGACCACCCGGTGACAGGGAATAATAATGGAGATCTCGTTATGTCCAACGGCTCCCCCCACCGCCTGTGCGGACACGCGGGCAAGCCCCTGCTTTTCAGCAAGCTTCCGCGCGATCTCACCATAGGTGGTCGTCTGCCCGTATGGAATTTGCAGAAGGATCTCCCATACCGCCTGCCGGAACGCAGAGCCGATGGGATGCAGCGGCGGCATAAAGTCCGGCTCTCTGCCGCTGAAGTAAATATCCAGCCAGCGTTTTGCCTCTGTCAACACAGTTGACTCCCTCTCCGCCCGCTCTGCCGGCAGCGTGCGGGCAAAATACTTCTGTCCGTCGAACCACAGTCCGGTCAATCCGCTCTCGTCCGCCGCGAGCAGGATACCGCCCATTGGGGAAGCATAGTGCTGAATAAACGTCCTGTTCTGTGTCTCATTCGCCATTTTATTCTCCCCCGCTTGTTGTTTTGGGCCTGTAATCCCGCATTTCCGGTATTGCGCCGCCGGCCACGGCCCACAGATACAGGCTTCTCCATTATCTGTTTGATATAATTATAGCGCAGCTATATTGGCAATTCTATCATAAAATTCTAAAAATATGCGAATTAATCGAAATCTGCGCGAGTGTATGCAAGTCTCCCCTGTGTAAGGGGAGGTGACTCGGCATAAGCCGAGACGGGCAGAGCGTTAAAGCTCCGGGAATAAATCATGCTTCCCCGTTTTCCATTATTTGTAAGAGTTAATCCAAATCCCAATAACGCCCACGGTTCTTTATACATATGTCGTTCTGAAAAAACTCAGCAATTCATATTAATAATTTTCTGCATGTACTTCAAAATAGCTCTGTGGGTGATTGCATACCGGGCATACTTCCGGTGCTTTTGTTCCCACTACAATATGTCCGCAGTTACGACATTCCCAAACTTTAACTTCACTCTTTTCAAATACCTGTGCAGTTTCAATATTCTTAAGAAGTGCACGATATCTTTCTTCATGATGTTTCTCAATCTCTCCTACAGCTCTGAATTTTGCAGCAAGTTCCAGAAAGCCTTCTTCCTCCGCTGTTTTTGCAAATCCTTCATACATATCTGTCCACTCGTAGTTTTCGCCTTCCGCAGCAGCTGCCAAATTTTCTTTTGTGTCACCAATTCCGGCCAACTCCTTAAACCACATCTTCGCATGTTCTTTCTCATTATCTGCTGTCTTTAAAAATAAT
>CAKTGW010000196.1 GCA_934561725.1 uncultured Oscillospiraceae bacterium | reverse complement strand
TCTCAGCAGAGAAGCAGTCAGAGCACAGTGCCGCACGGATCCCCTTCACCTTATTGGCAGAAATTGAGATGCCGATACCGGTACCGCAGATCAGGATGCCCTTTTCATACTCGCCGGAGGCTACTGCCCGTGCAACAGCCTCGCCATAAATCGGGTAATCGCAGCTCTCTTCGCTGTAGGTGCCAAAATCCTTATAAGCCAGCCCCAGCTCATCCAGGTGCTTCATAACCTCCGCCTTCAGATGAAAGCCGCCGTGATCCGAACCAATCGCTATCATAAGTTAATCCTCCAAATCATGTAATAAATTCTATACTGCCTGCAAAAGCAGGACAATCAATAAGCATCGTGCAGAGGCTCAAAACGGCCATCCGCCCGGAAACCAGCGCAAAAAGGTGGTCGTATACCACCGTGAAAACGGTATACCCGTCAAGACCGGATAAAACATCAGGAACAATGCCGCACTTCCGCCGCAGAAGCTGAGCAGCCAGGGCCGCCAGTCCGCCGCTTTGCGGCAAACCAGAGCGAAAACATAGCCCATAGCCATAGCCAGAAACAGCATGCACGGGAAGTAATGATAGGCAAATGTCAGACGAGAGATCAGCACCCAGGGCAGCAGCGAACTCAGATAGCCGATCACGATCATGCCCGCGCGGAAATCCCGGCAGCGCACAGTACGCCAGATCATATAGAGCATGGCGATCAGTCCGCCCCAGCAGAGCATTGGGCCATTGAAGGCGCCAAAGGCCGATTTGGTCGTATCGCTGATATAGTCCAGGTAATAGAGGATCGGCCGCGCGTCAATGAGCCACTGCCACCAGCGGGACGCATAAGGGTGTGTTGCCTCCAGCCCCGAGTGATACGTAAACATGAATTTCTGGTTTTCCAGAACAATGTCAAAATATTCCTTTTTAAAGAATGTACCGATCCCATGCATACCGGCAGCCGCACCATAGGGATAGTAGCTGACATAATAGATCCCCAGCGGCAGCAGGACAAAGAATACAATACAAAACGGGATATTCACCAGCAGCTCCCGGACAATTTCCTTCAGCCGGCCGCACCGCCGCAGATAAACGCCGCGGCAGATCCAGTACAGCAGCCAGATCAAAGCCAAAGCCGCGCCAAAATAGATGACCGTCCATTTACTGGCACAGCCTATGCCCCAGAATATACCGGCCAGTCCCAGCGGCAGCAGGCGCTGTCTCAAGCGGCTGCTGTCCGGATCCTGCCGGACAAACAGGAACATAAACAAAAACGACGTCAGGATAAAAAAGACCGCATAGGTATCTATGGTAGCAATGCGCGTCTGCACAAAGTGCATGAAATCAAACGCAAACACAAAGGTCGCCGCAGCCGCAGCCGGCGTAGAGCCGAACATCAGCTTGAGCAGAATATAGAGCAGGGGCAGCATCAAAACGCCGAAGAGCGTTCCCATAAAGCGCCAGCCAAAGGGATTCATGCCAAACATCCGGATCCCCAGCGAGATAATGATCTTGCCAAGGGGCGGATGACTGACCTCATAGGGCTTAACGTCCTTAATATGCTCCAGGGCCGTGCGTGCGTGATAGATCTCATCAAAATAGCTGCTGTTCATATAGCTCTGGCGCTCCGGCACTGTATCCTGCTCGTCAAACAGCGCCTCATCCGCATCCTCATAGGCCGGTACGGCCCGGCTGCCATCGGCACGGACAAATGCCAGCTCTGCCAGATCCAGGCGGTTTTTAGCCGTCAAACGCACATAGCGTGCCTGAAAGCCCCCGTCCCGCTCAGGGGAGATCCATTTAAAAAGCTGGTTGTATTTCTGCGTCATCGTACCAAGATCCTGCCAGCTTTCGCCGTCCTGCGAGTACTCTATAGCATATTCGCCGGTGTGGAGCGAGGAAAAATACCAAACCTTTTCAAAATCCATGGAGATTCCAAAGTCAAAAACGCTGACTTCCCCCTCCTGATACTCCCGGCAGCTTTCCGGCGCCTTATGATCGCCAAGAAATGCAAAGGCGACAACCGCATAAACCAGGCTCAGAAGTAGGATCAGCCTGACATCCAGCCGGGAAATGGAATAGCCCGGAGAATATGTGAGCAGCCGGGGCAAAGCAGGCTCTTCCGGCTGTTCAACAGGCGGGAGTCCCTCCGGTCTGTAAAGCCTGTACACAGAAACATACCATAGTAATATAAGGAAAAATACTGTTACCGGAAATACAACAATCAGCTTGTCCATTATAATCTCCTGTACCATCAGCCGGCGGATTTAACTGCCTGTTGCTGGTATGTATTTTGCAGGCTATAATTATACTACAGCCTCCGCACATTGTCCAATAAAATATCCCCATGCCCTCCGTAAGCTCCACGTTGACCGTAAGTCCGGGGCGTGGTATACTTATTTTATCAGTTTGGAAGCTCCGGAGGCACAGAAAATGGCAGTACCCATCAAAACAGACGATCCAACGCTTGCCCTCTCCATCACAGGCAGGCCCTACTTTAAAACACTCTATCCCCAATTTTCTGTCGGGGACGAGATGCCGGCAGAGATGATCCTGGATATTGCCTGTGCCGCTGAAGAGGCCGGCTTCCGCCGCCTGCTGCTCACCGGCACTGAGCCGCTCCGCCATCCGGAAATTCTGGATATCTGCTATAGCATAAGCCGCAGCACGCACTTTGCCGAATTCGGCATCTCTACCGACGGCGGCCCGCTCCACAATATGGCGCCCACGCTCAAGTCAGCCGGCGTCAACCTGCTGGAGATCCGTCTGGATACGCTCCAGTCGGTAAAATATGAATTTATCTCCGGCGGCAAAATGGCCGACGTGCGCCGCGGTATTCTCTCCGCTGAACGAACAGGCTTTCTGATCCGTATTATGACCCGATTAATGGGCGGAGTAAACGGTGATGAGGTCTACGATTTCTGCGATCTTGTCAAGCACCACTGCTTTGAACAGTGGTTTATTGAACTGCCCGAAAGCAGTGATGCTTATCTGGACGGCGGCAGTTTGCTTGCCGCCCGCCGGCGTCTGAAGGCGCTCGAGTCCAAGAACGGCGTGCGCCGCTTCCGTGTGGACGGGGATCCCGGCATAATTTGCCTGACAACGGCCGAAAAGATGGAGCGTATCTGCATTTCCGCTTCCGGCGAGCTTTTCAGCCATGGACGATGCATTGCTCTGGCTCCACTCTCTCACGCTGCCCGCTGTGAGCAGTTGCGTGCCGCCCCGGAGCCTGAAAAAGCAGCCGCCTTCTCCTTTCAGATCGTTGAGGAATAAACAGCATGCCTTAACGGCGGAACATTTTTCCGTAAAAAGCGTCCTAAGCCCGGGCGCTTTTTTTGCGCCAAGCCTTTATGTCAAAAGCACTAAAATTTTTATGAAATTTTTTCAAGAGCTAT
>CAKTGW010000195.1 GCA_934561725.1 uncultured Oscillospiraceae bacterium | reverse complement strand
GATCTGGGACACGGCAACCCCCTCCGGCAGCCCGATGGGCTGCCACCTCCCCTTACACAGGGGAGGCATAGAGTGCGGGGAGATTTAGTTGCGGATGAAAAAAGGCTCCCCTTGGACCCAAGGGGAGCTGTCAACGAAGTTGACTGAGGGGATTGAACACACCAGGCTGAGTTGGGAAACGACGATCCCACCGACAGCCCCTTACACAAGGGAGAAGGGCTCGAACCTGCGCCGAGGCCATCCTGTTTATTTCCCTTCGGAGAGCAGGAAAGAAAAAGAGTCTTGCCAAGAAAAAGGCTTTGTGCTATATTCTGATATATCAGATATCATTTTGGGAGGCGTTTTTATGGAACACAAGGCATTGGTGATCAATCCTGCCGACAATGTTGCGGTGGTGGCAGACTGCGTTCCCGCTGGGGAGACGATCCTGCTCATGCCCGAACGGCAGAAGCTGACTGCGGAAACAGAGATCCCGCCCTGCCACAAGGTATGCATCCGGCCGGTCATCAAGGGCGAAAACATTATAAAGTACGGCGAGATCATCGGCTGCGCCACAGAAGATATTCACCCGGGCCATCATGTGCATGAGCACAATATGGCCAGCGTTCTGCGCACGGACAACTGAGGGAGGAAGAAAGTCATGACGTTTAAAGGTTATCGCCGGCCGAATGGAAAGGTCGGTATCCGCAATAAAATTTTGATCCTGCCCACTTGCAACTGCTCTTCTGAAACGGCCCAGCGGATCGCGACACTGGTAGAGGGCAGCGTGTCCTTTGTCAATCAGAACGGCTGCTCACAGACGCAGGACGATGTGAAGTACACAGTGGACGTGCTGGCCGGATTTGCCGCAAATCCCAATGTCTATGGTGTTGTGGTCGTGGGCAACGGCTGTGAGGTCCTGGGCGCTGACCGTGTGATCGATGCGATACGCGCGAGAGATGCGGTCAAGCCCGTATATCGCGTAGTCATTCAGGAAGAGGGCGGCACGCCCAGTGCGATCGAAAAGGGCAGCAGCTATGCCCGCATTCTGGCTGAAGAGGCCAGCCGGTTGTCGCAGGAGGATGTGGATATCTCCGAGCTGATCGTTGCCACCGAGTGCGGCGGCTCTGATGCGACCAGCGGCATTGCAGCCAATCCGGTGGTGGGCAATATGAGCGACCGGGTCATTGCGGCCGGAGGTACGGTCATTCTCAGCGAGACCACAGAGTTTATGGGTGCAGAGCACATTCTGGCCCGCCGGGCTGCAACACCGGAGCTTGGCCAGCGCATTCTGGACTGTGTGTCCCGCTATGAAAACTATCTCAAAAGCCTGCACACCGACCTGCGCGGTACCAATCCCGCGCCAGGCAACAAAAAGGGCGGCATTACCACCCTGGAGGAGAAAAGTCTGGGCTGTATTTATAAGGGCGGCAGCACGACCATTATGGGTGTATATGACTATGCCCAGCCTGTGGATGGACGCGGCCTTGTGATCATGGATACTCCGGGCGCAGACAGCGCCAGCCTGTGCGGTATGGCGGCCGGCGGAGCGCAGATCGCCGTGTTCACCACGGGTCGGGGTACGCCGATCGGCAATCCGATCATGCCCGTTATCAAGGTGACAGGCAATGCGGAGACGGCAAAGCGCATGGCGGCCAATATGGATTTTGACGCCAGCGGCGTGTTTGTGGCGGAGGATACCATCGACGATCTGGGTGAAAAGCTTACGGATCTGATCCTGGAGGTGGCCAATGGCCGCCGGACAAAGGCCGAGCTCTATAACATGAACGAGGTGGGCTTCTCCCGCCTGTGCAATTACGTCTGATCGCAGGCAATTTCTGAACAGCAAAGCGGGCTTCGCAAGAACAGCGAGGCCCGCTTGATCATTTTGGCTGAGCGTTAGTAAGAACGGCGGCTCACACGCTGAGATAAAAAGGATTTTGGCCGCGCCGTATTGCAATTCTATGAAAAACTGCTATAATTGTATACATTATACGATGAAAGAGGACGTGATCTTTTGAACGTATCCAAGCTTATTCGGGAGACGACCGGCGGCCAGATCGAAGGACGCTGCACGCCGGAGACAAATACGCTCAGCTGGCTGGGTGTGCCCTATGCCGCGCCCCCTGTGGGTCAGCTGCGTTGGCGTGCGCCTCAGCCCTGTGAGAAGTGGGCCGGAATCCGCCCGGCAAAGGAATTCAGCCCCCTGAGCTTTCAGAAAAGCGGCAATGAGGTCATCGGCAGCGAGGACTGCCTGTATCTGAACGTCTACCGGCCGGACACCGAAGAGACCGGCCTGCCGGTGCTGTTTTTCATTCACGGCGGAAATAACCAGACCGACGGCGGCGAAATGATGGACGGCGACGCTATGGCGTCTGCGCTGAATGCCGTGATCGTTACGATCAATCTGCGCCTGAACAGCCTTGGATGGCTGAATCTGCCTGCGCTCAAGACCGGAGATGCCTATGAGGATTCCGGCAACTTTGGTCTGCTGGATATCCTGTGTGCGTTGAATTGGGTCCATGAGAATATTGCGGCCTTCGGCGGCGATGCGGCAAACATCACAGCCTGCGGCTATTCCTCCGGCGCCCGGGATCTGCTGTGCATGCTGATCTCTCCGGCGTTTGAGGGCAAATTTGTCCGCACGCTGACCTTTTCCGGCGGATTTACTACAACGGACATGGCCTTTGGCGAGGATGTGGATGCCCGCGCTATTGCCCCCCTGGCCGTGGAGGACGGAAAAGCCGAGACGCTGGAGCAGGCGGAGGCCTGGCTGCATACTGCCGGGAGCGATGTGCGTGAGTGGCTCTATTCCGTTTCCGGAGAGCGCTTTGGCGGCCTGATGGCCGGTGCAGCCATTCGTATGCGCGTATTCCCGCACCTGTTTGCGGACGGAACGCTGCTGCCCAAGGAGGGCTTCAAGGTTCTGGAGCAGGGAAAATGCATCAATGTTCCCATGCTGTGCCTGTCCGGCGGACACGAATTTGATTTCCCCGCAAATAATGATCCCCTGTTTAAGAATGCCGATTTCAAGGATCCCACGGTGGTGAAGGAGTACCGCTTTGCTACCCAGTATGGCGGTGCACTCTTTGGCTATATCAACGCTGAACAGAACGCAGAGCATTTCTCTGCGATCCCGGGGCATAAGCCGGTTTATGCGGGCCGCTGCCTCTGGGGTATGGACAGCGCGGTGACGGATGAATATGCTTCCATGCGCATGGGCGGCACACATGGTCTGGACCTGTATCTGGTCATGGGCATCGAGCGGGATGCTTATGCGCTCAGCGAGAACGTGTGGAGCGAGAAAAACCGGGCAGGAAGAGAGGAACTGATCGGTATTTACCGGCAGTATATCCGCCAGTACATCCGTACCGGTGATCCCAACGTATCCGGCCTGCCTGTGTGGGAACCCTGGAAGGG
>CAKTGW010000194.1 GCA_934561725.1 uncultured Oscillospiraceae bacterium | reverse complement strand
GTAGGCGTCACTATTGCGATTATGAGTCTCTGCCGGGATCGCCGGGGCGGCAGCGCAATCATGGTCATCGAGGTGGACCAGCCTGTTCCGCAGGAGACAGTGGCGCATCTGCGCCGGATGGAGGGCATCCTGAGTGTGACCTATTATGAGAAAAACGAGAGTGAGGCGAGAGTATGCCGCAGCTGAGCGAACTGCTTCAGACAGCAGAAGAGAGAAAGATCCGTTTCTGGCAGCTGATCCAGGAACAGGACTGCTTTGACCGGCAGGTCACGCCGGAGCAGTCTTGGGAGAAAATGCGCGGTGTCTGGCTGGACATGCATCAGGCAGCGGAGGCGTATAACGCCAGTGCGCGTTCCCGCAGCGGACTTGTGGGCGGAGACGGTGAAAAGATGCGGGCCTATCTGAAGGGAGAGGCCTATTCCAACGGTTATATCGGCACCGCTATGGCAGAGGCCCTGTCCATGGCAGAGTCCAATGCCTGCATGTGCCGGATCGTGGCGGCACCGACAGCAGGGGCCTGCGGTGTGCTGCCCGCTGTCCTGCTGCCGCTCAGCCGGGACGGAAGAGCAACGGAGGAGCAGATCATTCAGGCTCTGTATGTGGCGGCCGGAATCGGGCAAGTCATTGCGGAAAATGCTTTTATCGCCGGGGCGGCAGGCGGATGTCAGGCAGAGATCGGTACGGCCAGTGCCATGGCTGCCGGTGCATTGACCTCTCTTCGCTGCACGGCGGAGCCGCAGATCGGCCATGCGGCAGCCATGGCGCTGAAAAATCTGCTGGGACTTGTATGTGATCCTGTGGCCGGGCTGGTAGAGGTGCCTTGCGTCAAGCGTAATGTGATCGGTACCGTGTGTGCGGTCAGCGCAGCGGATATGGCTCTGGCTGGTATTGAGAGCCGGGTGCCGGTAGATCAGGTCATCCGGGCCATGCGGGATGTGGGCAGCCGCATGAGTGTGGAGCTGCGGGAGACTGCTCTGGGCGGCCTGGCGGCCACGCCGTTTGGTGAAGAAGTAAAAAAACGCATGTGGCAGGCGTGAGCGCATGATTGCGGGAACAATTTGCCTTTGCTGTCGTCTAAAGAGCATAATACAAGATGAAGGAGTTTGTTTATGCACAAGTTTGAACGGCGAGCCCTTACATTCCTTCTGGCTTTGATTATGAGCTTTTCGCTCTGTCTGCCGGGAGCAGCCTATGATGCGGAAGCAACGCAGCCAAAGGCGGAAGCACTGAATACCCTTGGCCTACTTAAAGGCACCGACCGGGGGCTTGAGCTGGAAAAAAGCATGACCCGGCTGGAGGCGCTGATCATGACCATTCGGCTGACCGGCAATGAGTGGACTGCGGTCTACGGCGAATGGAGCCACCCATTTACTGACGCGCCGACTTGGGAAAAGGCGGCAGAGTACATCGGCTATGGCTATGAAAAGGGGTTGATCGCTGGGATCTCGGCCACAGAGCTGGCACCCAATACACCGGCCAGCGCCCAGATGTTTGCCACGCTCCTGCTGCGTGCTCTGGGCTATACGGACGGGGAAAAGACGGTCTGGGATAACTGGACAGCTCTGCTTGCAGATGCGGGACTGGCTGTTCCGGACAACAGCAAGCCCTTCCTCCGGGGGGACATGGCGGATCTTTGCTGGGCTGCGCTGGATGTGCAGGTAAAGGGTACAGATAAAACGCTGGCACAGACTCTTGTGGACAGCCAGTATATTACTGATCTGGCTCTGTCTGTGGCACAGGTGCAGGCAGGAAAGTCCGTCTCGGCGGACAGCAGCCTGGCGGATATTGCCGGTGCCGTGTATGCCGGACTCGACGATGTTCTGGGACCCGGAAGCTTGGTCATGGATACGATCACGGCCGAGAACATGACCCGTTATCTGGGGACGGATAAGCTCAGCATTGCAGAGGGCATTGCTATTGAGCCCATGTTCAGTGCGCATGCGCACTCGGTGTGCATCCTTCGCTTGAAGAGCGGGGAGAATGTGGAGAAGGCCAAGGAGCTGATCCGCAGCAGCGTGAATCCCAATAAATGGATCTGCGTCAGTGTGGATCCGGAGAATATCCGCGTTGACAGTATCGGCAATATGATCTGTCTGGTCATGGACAATGCAGATCCGGACGGCATTATCAATAATTTCAAGGCGTTGGAAAAGATTCAGCCGGATAAAAACGGTATGATGCAGGTGGGCAGCCTCTATATGGAAGCCGGCCGGGAGACAAATGAGGCGTATATCCAGCGCTTTGCGCAGAAGCTTGTCAGCGTACGCGGCGAGTATATTCCGCACAATAATGTGTATTATGCCGTGGTGCCCGATAAGACCTACTATGTAAGAGATAAGGTGAGCGCCTGGTTCGACCATGATGCGATCACCGAAATACTGGCTCGGAATCTGCCCGGGTGGACGGAGATCGACCTGACTAATGCATTGACGGCGGAGGACTATTACAATACGGATCCGCACTGGCGTCAGGAAAAGCTGAGTGCTGTGTGTGATGCGATGGCCAAGACCATGGGCTTCCAGCGGAAAGAGGCGCTTACTCTGCACAGCAGCGTGGACTTTATCGGTTCCTATCGGAGACAGGTCAGCAATCTGTCCGGTGAAACGCTGAACTGGTATACGGGAGCATCCATCGATGCGGCACAGGTAAAGAATTACCAGGATGGTGCGGCAGCTGAGATCTATGACGCGGACAAGCTGTCCGGCAATAACCCGTATGACTTTTTCCTGTCCGGCGCTACGCCTCTGCAGGTCATAGAGAATCCCAAAGCTGCCGGTCAGAAGGAACTGGTCATTTTCCGGGACAGCTATGCCAGCGCTCTGGCCCCACTGCTTGTGGAAAGCTACGCGAAGATCACTCTGGTCGATCTGCGCTACATGGCCAGCAGCCTGCTGCCCCAGTATGTGGATATGAGTCAGGCGGATGTGCTGTTTCTCTATTCGGACAATTTAGTAAACAATCTGTTGCTTTTGAAATAAAAATAAACCACAGCCCGGACATTTTGTCCGGGCTGTGGTTTATTTTTTAGTAGAGGAAGGAGCCGACGGTTATGCCAGACGGCAGACAAAGCAGTGCCAATCCTCCAGGCTGTGGTGCTCAAGGACCTCAAAGCCGGCGGCCTCAATGGCGGCGCGGACTTCGTCCTGCCGGCCTTCGATAATGCCGGAGGTGATAAAGATGCCGTCCGGTGCCATAAATTGCGGAACCATGGGGGCCAGCGGGATGATCACATCAGAGACGATATTGGCCAGTACAAGGTCGTAACCGGAGCCCAGCTCCCGGCGCAGACCGGCATCGGAGAGAATGTCGCCGGCATAGATCTTGAAATCAGAGCCGGTGATGCCGTTCAATGCGGCGTTGGACAGAGCAACATCCGGCGCCTTGGGGTCAATATCGCAGCCATACAC